>DASWUT010000439.1:0-17960 GCA_036401455.1 Gemmatirosa sp.
GGCCCGCGCGGCCGAGAGCGGCGCGGGCTGCGCGCTCGCGCGACCTGCGTTGGTCGCGGCGACGGCCACCGCGCGCGTGCTCCAGCGCCGCATCAGGGACCCGACGACGACGGTGCCCGTACCGAGCACGGCCATCGGCGCGAAGTAGCCGGCGAGGTTGAAGCCCACCTTGGGCGGCGACATGAGCACGCGGTCGCCGTACGTCTGCCGGAATGCGGCCAGGATCTCGTCGCCGGAGTAGCCCCCCGCGACGAGTTGCTGCACGTCCTGGTGCATCGCGGGCGAGACGCCGCAGCTGAAATCGGTCGTGCGGCAGGTGTAGACGTCGAGCGTGCACGGGCACTGGCACTTGATCCGGTGCTCGAGCGCGTCGCGCTGGTCGGCGCTGAGCAGCGGTCGTGTGCCCGGCTTGGGCGGGCGACCGACTGCCTTGTAGTTGCTCGGGTCCATCGGCACGTTCGACGCGCTGGACGGGGTGCCCGCGGCGCCGTCGGCCGCGTTGGGCGCCGGCGGCGAGCCAAGCGAGTCGGCCGGCGTCGCGTTGCCATCGGGCGACTGACGGGCGAGCGGGACGTCGCGCGGCTGCCCGTCGCGCGACTGCCCGTCGCGCGGCCGCGCCGCCGCTGCGCGGGCGAGGCGCGTGCTGCCTAACGCGACAAGGCCCGCCGCGGCGAGGAAGTCGCGGCGCTTCACGGCTGCGTCCCCATCGCCATCGCCGGCTCGAGCACCGGCGAACGCGGTGCGCCAATCGTCGCCGACGGAATCGGCGCCGCGTACCCGCTCTGCACCCGCCGGCGCTCGGCCTGCGGCCACATCACGATGAGGCCGCCGATCGCCATCACCATCCCGCCGAACCACACCCAGATCACGAGCGGATTGAACGTGATGCGCAGCTCGGCGCGATCGGTTCCGGTGATCCCGGCGAGCACGACGTAGGTGTCCTGCTTCGCGCCTTCCATGATGCCGACCTCGGTCGACGGCTCGAACGTCGGCTGATCCTGGCTGTCGACGTGCTGCCGCTTCTCGGTGGTGATGATCCCGACGCGCTTGCCGTCGCGCACCGCGTCGAGCGCGACGGCGACGTTCTCGCCGTACATGCGCATGCGGGCCGCGGTGCCCTTCCAGAACTCCTGCCCGATGGTGCCGAAGACGAAGCCGGCGAGCGTGTAGCAGACCACCGCGTAGAAGTCGCGCATCCCGAAGGCAAGCATCGCCACGCCGGTCGCCGCGCCCGCGATGCCCGGGATGACGAACTGCCGGCGGATGTTGGCGACCGAGGCCCGCCGCCACGCGATGAGCGGCCCGATCCCCGTGAGCGCGAGCAGCAACAGCCCGAGCGGGATGTTGACCGTGTTGAAGAACGGCGGGCCGACCGTGATCTTCTCGCCCCGCACCCATTCGCTGAGGATCGGGAAGAGCGTGCCCCAGAGCACCGAGAAGGCGATCCCGACGAGCACGAGATTGTTGTACAGGAAGGCCGCCTCGCGGCTGATCATGCTCTCGAGCTCTGCCTGGCTCTCGAGATCCTTCAGCCGGGTCGCGACGAGCCACGCGGTCACGGCGAGGGCGGCGCCGAGGAAGCCGGCGAACCAGGTGCCGACGGGTGATTGCGCGAACGAGTGCACGCTCTGGATCACGCCCGATCGCGTGATGAATGTCCCGAGGATGGCGAGCAGGAACGTCGAGACGACGAGCGTCACGTTCCACTTCCGCAGCATCCCGCGCTTCTCCTGGATCATGATCGAGTGGAGAAACGCCGTGCCCGTGAGCCAGGGCATGAGCGACGCGTTCTCGACCGGATCCCAGGCCCAGTAGCCCCCCCAGCCCAACTCCACGTACGCCCACCACATGCCGAGCGTGATGCCGACGGTGAGGAAGAACCAGGAGAGCAGCGACCAGCGGCGCACCGGGGCGAGCCAGTCCGCATTCAGGCGGCGCGTGGCGAGCGCGGCCACGGCGTAGGCGAACGGGATCGCCGTGGCGACGTAGCCCAGGTAGAGCATGGGCGGGTGGATCGCCATGCCCGGGTTCTGCAGCTGCGGGTTCATCCCGCGCCCATCTGGCGGCACCCAGTCGAGGCGCTCGAACGGGTTGGCGCCGAAGCAGAGCGTCAGCAGAAAGAACAGCGTCACGACGCCGAGCGTGCCGGCGACGTAGGGCATGAACGCGCGCGTGCGCTCGCCGCGACCGGTGAACACCGCGACGGCCGAGTAGAGCGAGAGGATCAGGCACCAGAAGAGCAGCGACCCGGCCTGCCCCGCCCAGAACGCGGTGAACGTGTAGATCTTGGGCAGGTTCGCGCTCGTGTAGCTGGCGACGAACTTGATCGAGAAGTCGTGCGTGAAGAGCGCGGTCCACAGGCCGACGCTGGCGAGCACGACGAAGCCGGCCGTGGCGTAGACCGCGCGCTCGCCGCTGCGCACGAGGTCGGCGCGGCCCTGGGCGGCGCCGGCAAACGAAACGGTCGCGCTCCAGGCAGCCATCAGCATGGCGACCCAGAGCGCGACTTCGCCGAGCAGGATCAGACTCGACGCGAGACTACTGCCCATGGGGTGCTCGCCCGGTTGGGGCTGGTGAGGTCACGTACGGACGACCGGGGCTGGCGATCACAGGCTGGCGGTGCTGGTCGTCGTCGCGGGCGCCCGGTAGCCGGGCGCCGACTTGTACTTGTCGGGCGCGTTCTCGTAGCGCGACGCGCACTTGGCGAGCAGCGTCGTCGCGCGGAACGTGTTGTCGGCCCCGAGCCGCCCCTCGACGATGACGTCCACGCCGTCGGTGAAGGTGTCGGGCGCGATGCCGCGGTAGGCGACGGCGTAGGTCTGCGCGCCGTCGGTCATGCGGAAGGTGAGCGCGCGGCCGCCGGGATCGCGGACGATGGAGCCCGGGACGACGCGCGCGCCGACCTTGACGCCGTTCTCACGGAACGAGGCGTCCGCGGCGACCTTGCTGCCGAGTTCGGCGGGCGTCAGGTAGTACTGGCCCGTCTCCTTGATGGAGCTGGCCATCAGTACCCCGGCGCCGCCCAGGATGAGCAGGCCGCCGGCGAGGAACTTGGTACGCGGCTTCACGGAGTCCTCCACGACCCGGCGTCCCGCGCGACCAGCGCGGCCGTGGAGTACGGGCGGCGGGCGGGCGGGTGTGTGCCGAACACCTGGCGAATATAGATGTTCCGCACCGAGCTGGGGTGCGACGTCACGCGGCCGCGTCACGCGGCCGCGTCATGCGGCCGCGTCATGCGGCCGCGTCGCGCGCCGGCGTCCGATCGCCCACGCGCCGCACCTCGACGGCGAGGCGGTCGAGCGCAGCATCGAGCAGGGAGCGGTGCGCGGCCACGTTCAACCACCCGCTCGCGCCGGATGGGTGCGGCAGCGGCAGCACCGGGAACGCGCGGCCACCCCGCGTCGCCGGGTGCACACCGCCGACGAGCGCGGTGAGCGGGGCCGGCGCGAGAAATCGATCGACTGCGAGGCGTCCGAGCGTGACGACGAGCGCCGGCCGGACGAGCGCGAACTCCGCTTCGAGCCACGGCGCGCACCGCGCCCGCTCGCCCGGGGTCGGCACGCGGTCGCCGCGCCCGCTCGGATGCGGGCCGGGGTAGCACCGGGTCACCGCGGCGATCCAGAAGAACTCGCGCGCCTGAGCCTCGTCCAGCCCCGCGCGCGCGAGCCAGCGGAAGAGCGTCTTCCCCGCCCGCCCCTGGAACGGGCGGCGGCTGGTCGCCTCGGTCGGGCCGGGCGCCTGGCCGACCAGCATCGCGCGTGGAGCGCGCGACTCCGGAATCACCGGCAGGGCCCCCGGGGGCAGCTCGGCCGCGCACCGCCGGCACGCGGCGAGCGCGGCACAGTGCGCGTCGAGCCGGGCGTCGAACGCGTCAGCCGGCATCCCGCGCCCAGGCGAGCGCCGCCCGCACGGCGCGCCGCCACCCCGCCCGTCCCGCCTGCGCCGCCGTCGCGCCCGCGCCGGGCCGAAACACCGTGGCCTCGCGCGCCCCGAGAAAGTGGTCCGGCGAGGACCAGATGCCCGCGGCGAGGCCCGCCAAGCCAGCCGCGCCCAGCGCGGTCGACTCGACCAGTGCGGGGCGTTCGACGGCAACGCCGAGCACGTCGGCCTGGAACTGCATGAGCCAGCTGTTGGCCGTCGCGCCGCCGTCGACGCGCAGGCGATCGATGGCGCCGGGCGCGCGCGGGGTCGTCGCGCCGGCCGCGCCGCGCATCGCGTCGAGCACGTCGGCCGTCGCGTAGGCCATTGCTTCGAGTGCGGCGCGGACGAGATGGGCGGCGGTCGTGCCGCGCGTCAGACCGACGATCGTGCCGCGTGCCTCGCTCTCCCAATCGGGCGCGCCGAGCCCGACGAGCGCCGGGACGAAGTAGACGCCGTCCGTGGACGCGACGCTCCGCGCCGCCGCTTCCGACTCTGCCGCCGTGCCCAACACGCCGAGCCCGTCGCGCAGCCACTGCACCGCCGCCCCCGCGACGAACACGCTCGCTTCGAGCGCGTACGTGCTCTGTCCCGCCGCGTCGCAGGCGAGCGTGGTGAGCAGCCCGCCGCCGCCGGGCGGCCGCACCGGCCCGCAGTTCTGCAGCAGGAACGCGCCCGTGCCGTACGTGTTCTTCACCGCGCCCGCGTCCCAACCACCGTGCCCGAACAGCGCCGCCTGCTGGTCGCCGGCGACGCCGAGGATCGGTAGCTCCGTACCGCACCAGTCCGCGCCCATTCTGCCGAAGTCGCCCATCGACGGCCGCACCTCTGGAAGCACCGCGCGCGCTACGCCGAACTCGGCGCACAGCGCGTCGCTCCACGCGCGCGCGCCGATGTTGTAGAGCAGCGTGCGCGACGCGTTGGTCGGGTCCGTCGCGTGCACGCGACCGCCGGTCAGGTGCCACACGAGCCAGCTGTCGACGGTGCCGAAGGCGAGTTCGCCGCGCTCGGCGCGCACGCGGAGCGGTTCGCCGCTCGCCGGATCGGGGCGCGCGAGCAGCCATTCGAGCTTGGTCCCGGAGAAGTACGGGTCGGGCACGAGCCCCGTATGCTCGGCCAGCCACGCCGCGCGCACGGAGAGCGCGCGGCAGCGTTCGGCCGTCCGACGGTCCTGCCAGACGATGGCCGGGTGCACGGGGTGCCCGGTCGCGCGTTCCCAGAGTACGACGGTCTCGCGCTGGTTGGTGATGCCGACTGCGCTCGGCGGCGCGCCCGCGCGCGCGACAGCCTCGGTCGCGGCGTCGCGCACGGTGCGGAGGATCTCGACGGGATCGTGCTCGACGAGACCGGGCGCGGGGTAGTGCTGCGTGAGTTCGCGATACGCGCGCCCGCGCACGCGTCCGTCGGTGTCGACGACGAGGCAGGTCGTCCCGGTCGTCCCCTGATCGATGGCGAGGATCGATGGCATGATGGCCATAGATTAGCCCGTATGCACGATTCCGAGCGCCCGCCGGCACCTCTCTACCACATCCCCCTCCGCGCGATCGACGGCCGCGAGACGACGCTGCGCTTTTGGCGCGGGCAGGTGCTCCTCGTCGTGAACGTGGCGAGTCGGTGCGGGTTCACGCCGCAGTACACTGGACTCGAGGCGCTCTACCGGCGGCACCGGGACGAAGGCTTCGCGGTGCTCGGCTTTCCGTGCGATCAGTTCGGTCACCAGGAGCCGGGCGACGACACGGAGATCGCGTCGTTCTGTTCGCTCACCTACGACGTGACCTTTCCGATGTTCGCGAAAATCGAGGTGAACGGCCCGGGCACGCACCCGCTCTTCGCCGCACTGAAAGCAGCGCAGCCGGGGCTGCTCGGCAGCGAGACGGTGAAGTGGAATTTCACGAAGTTCCTCGTCGACCGCGATGGGCAGGTCGTCGCGCGGCACGCGCCGCAGACCCCGCCGACCAAGCTCGAGCACGAGATCGCGGCGTTGGTGACGGTCGGCGCGGCGTGACGACGGCTCGGTGACACCCGTGCGGGGCTGCGGCCGTACGAGGCAACAGCTCGCCTCCCTCGCTCCTTCTTGGCCGTGCAACTCGCCATTCGGAACCTCTCCAAGACGTACCTCAACGGGGTGCGCGCGCTCGACGACGTCTCGCTGACGATTCCGCCCGGGATGTTCGGCCTCCTCGGGCCCAACGGCGCCGGCAAATCGTCGCTCATGCGTACAATTGCCACGCTGCAGCGCCCCGACGCCGGCGCGATCATGCTCGGCGACCTCGACGTGCTTCGCCACCCCGACGCCGTGCGGCGCGTGCTCGGCTATCTGCCGCAGGAGTTCGGGCTCTACCCGAATCTGAGCGCCGAGATGGTCCTCGACCACTTCGCGACGCTCAAGGGCGTCACCGACGCGCGGCGGCGGAAGGTGGTGGTCGACGCGCTGCTCGCGCAGGTGAACCTCGCCGACGTCCGCAAGAAGGCGGTCGGCGGTTTCTCGGGCGGGATGAAGCAGCGGCTCGGCATTGCGATCGCCCTCGCGGGCGACCCGAAGCTCATCATCGTCGACGAGCCCACGGCAGGGCTCGATCCGTCGGAGCGGTATCGCTTTCTCAACGTGCTGGCCGAGGTGGCGGCAGACCGCGTCGTGATCCTGTCGACGCACATCGTCGACGACGTGCGCGAGCTCTGCCCGCGCATGGCGATCATCGACCGCGGGCGCGTCGTGCTCGCGGGCGAGCCGTCGCAGGTGCTCGCCGCAGCGGCCGGGCGCGTGTGGCGCCGCAGTGTGGCGCGCGAGGAGCTCGACCGCGTCCACAGCGAACACGAGGTCATCTCGGTCCGCCTCGTCGCGGGAACGCCGACGGTGCACGTCTGGGCGGAGCACGCCCCCGACCCGCGCTGGCTGCCGGTCGAACCCGCGCTCGAGGACGTGTACTTCCACACGCTCGCGGCCGGGGCGGCCGGAGAACGCACCGAGCGCGCCTCGCCGCGCACGCTGCAGCCCGCCTGAGGAGCGCCGCGTGTTCGCACAGATCTTCGCGTTCGAGCTGCGCTACCAGCTGCGGCGGCCGGCCACCTGGCTCTACTTCACGATCCTGTTCCTCCTCGCCTTCGGCCTGCTGACGAGCGACGCGGTCGGCAACGTCGGAGGCACTGGGAAGGTGTTCAAGAACGCGCCGTTCGTGCTGTCGCAGATGACGGCGCTGCTCGCGATCATCGGCCAGGTCATCACGTCGGCGCTCGTCGGGACGGCGATCCTGCGCGATTACGAGAACCGGACGCACGAGCTGCTGTTCACGACGGCGATGACCCGCGCCGGCTACCTCGGCGGTCGGTTCGCGGGTGCGACGGTGGTGATGCTGCTCGTTTACGCCGCGATCCCGCTCGGCGCGATGGTCGGGTCGGTGATGCCGTGGCTCGACGCAACCAAGATGCACCCGGTGCGCCTCGTCAACTACCTGCAGCCGTTCCTGCTGTTCGGCGTGACCAACGTGCTGTTCATCTCGGCCGTGTTCTTCGCCGCCGGTGCGCTCACGCGCAGCCAGTTCGTCGTCTACACGCTCGGGATCTTTCTGGTCGTGTTGTTCAACGTCGCCGGGCAGCTCACGCGCGACCTCCGCAACGACTGGGTCGCGGTCGCGACCGACCCGTTCGGCTTGCGCGTGCTGGACATCGCGACCCGGTACTGGACGGTTGCCGACAAGAACACCGCGTTCGTCCCAGCGAGCGGGATGGTGCTGTGGAACCGGATCGAGTGGCTGCTCATCTCGGCGGTCCTCGTCGGGCTCACGTTCTGGCTGTTCCGGTTCAGCGCGGCGCCGGTGCGCCTCGCGTTCCCGGGATGGCGCGGCCGCGCCGGCCGGCGGGGGGACACCGCGCGCGGTGCGGCCGCTGGCGGCGCGGACGCGCTCGACCGGTTGCTGCTGCCCGGTGTGGGGCTCGACGCCGCCAGCCACGGTGACCGGCTCGCCGACGCGTTGGGCACCGCCGCACGTGACGCCCGAGGCCGCGAGACGGGCCCGTCTCGCGCGCGCCAGCTGTGGGCCGTGACACGCGTCGCGTTCGCCGGGATGGTGCGACAGGTGACCTTCCTCGCGATCGCGACCGTCGGCGCGGTGAACGTGATCACGGCGGCGTGGTTCGCAGGGCGCGGCACGCAGACCAGTGTGTATCCGCGCACGTACCTGATCGCCGACGCGGTCGTCGGTGGCTTCAGTCTGTTCTTCGTCATCCTCGTCACGATGTTCGTCGGCGAGGTCGTCTGGCGCGAGCGTCAGCTCGGTGCCGACCAGATCCAGGATTCGCTCCCGGTCTCACCGGCGCTGCACCTGGTCGGGCGCGCACTCGCGCTTCTCGGCGCGATGGGGCTGCTCGACCTCGTGCTGATCGCGGCCGGGATCGCCGTGCAGACCGTGCGCGGCTACCACGACTATGAACTCGGGATCTACCTCCGGACGGTGTTCCTCATCGAGTTCCCGTTCGTGCTGCAATACGTGCTGCTCGCCTTCGTCGTGCACACGCTCGTGAACAACAAGGCGGTCGGACACGTCGTGCTGATCGCGTGGTGGGTGGTCCAGGCCGTGTTCGTCGCCGTAGGGTTGGAGCACCTGCTGTACCAGTTCGCCCAGACGGCGCCGTACACGTACTCCGACATGAACGCGTACGGCCACTTCGTGCCGCGGCTCGCGACGTTCATCGGCTACTGGACGGCGCTGGCGCTCGCGTTGGGCGTGGTCGCGTACCTCGCCTGGGTGCGCGGGACGGACGCGACGCGCGCGACGCGGCTCGCGCATGCCCGCGCCCGCTTCGGCGCCGGCGCACGCCTCGCGCTCGGCGGCACGCTCGGCGCCACGGCGGCGCTCGGCGCGTTCGCGTTCTACAACACCAACGTGCTGCACACCTATGCGAACAAGAAGGCGCGCAACGCCTTCACGGCCGAATACGAGAAGCGCTACAAGAAGCGGTACGAGGTCCTCGCACAGCCGATGCTCGTAGCGGTCGACGTGGACGCGGACCTGCGCCCGGAGCGGCGCGCGTACGCCGTACGCGGCACGCAGACGTACGTCAACCGCACCGGACGTCCGGTCGACACGCTCGCCCTCACGTTCGAAGCGGGCGACGTCGGTGGCGAAACAGATCGCGGGACGAAGTCGTTCGACACGCTCGCGTGGAGCCGCCCCATCACGTTGCTGCTGCGCGACAGCGCGCACGGCTTCGCGACGTGGCGTCTCGCGTCACCGCTCGCCGTGGGTGACACGGTGCGCCTCCGCTACGCGACACACTTCGAGCCACGCGGCTTCCCGAACGGTGCGTTCAACAACCGCGTCGTCGCGAATGGATTCTTTCTCGACCATCCCGCCCCGGCGATCGGCTACCAGCGCGAACTCGAGCTGACCGATGACGACGACCGTAAGAAGCAGGGGCTGAAACCGCGTCCGCTCACGGCGGCGCGCGACAGCGTTGCGGCCCAGATGGTACCCGCCCTCGGACGCGAGGCCGACTGGATCCAGTTCCGGGCGACCGTGCGGACCGCGCCCGATCAGATCGCGATCGCGCCCGGCTACCTGCAGAGCGCCACGATCGAGAACGGCCGTCGTGTCTTCCGGTACGCCATGGACGCGCCGATGGCGAACCTCTACGCGTTCAACTCGGCTCGCTACGCCGTCCGCCGCGCGACGTGGCGCGGGCCGGTGTGCCCGGGCGCGGCACGCGACGGGTGCGTCGCGCACGACACCGCGGTCGCGATCGAGGTCTACTACGCTCCCGGTCACGCGTACAACGTCGACCGGATGATCCGCTCGGTGCAGCGGTCGCTCGACTACTACACGGCGAGCTTCGGACCGTACCAGCACCGGCAGGTGCGGATCATCGAGTTTCCGCGCTACGAGGAGTTCGCGCAGTCGTTCCCGAACACGATCCCGTACTCCGAAGGGATCGGCTTCATCGCGGAACTGAAGGACGACGCGGGGCGCGACACGCCGTTCTACGTCACCGCGCACGAGGTCGCGCACCAGTGGTGGGGCCACCAGATGCTACCCGCCGACGTGCAGGGCTCGACGATGCTGATCGAGAGTCTCGCCGAGTACTCGGCGCTGACGGTGGTCGAACAGCAGTACGGCCGGCACGCGATGGAGAAATACCTGCGCGCAGAACTCGACTGGTACCTTCGCGGCCGCGGCACCGAGGCGAAGCGCGAGTTGCCGCTCGCGCTCGTCGAGGGCCAGGGCTACATCCGCTATGGGAAGGGCGGCCTCACGTTGTACGCGCTCCGCTCGTACATCGGCGAGGCCGCGATGAACCGTGCGCTCTCGTCGTTCCTGCGCAAGACGGCATTCCAGCGCGGGCCGTACACGACGACGCGCGATTTGATGGCCGAGTTCCGCGCGGTGACGCCGGACTCGCTGCAGTACCTCGTCGGCGACCTCTTCGAGACGATCACCCTCTGGGACCTCAAGACCGACCAGGCGACGGCTACCCAGCGTCCGGACGGAAAGTGGGCGGTCCACCTCGAGATCGCCGCCCGCAAGGTGCGCGCGGATACAGCCGGCGCCGAGCACGAGGTGCCGATGGCCGACTACGTCCCGATCGGCCTGTTCGGGCCGAAGGTCGACAAGGACGACCGGCTCGGGACGCCGATCTACCTCGGCCTGCAGCGGGTGACCGGCCACACCGCGTCGGTGGACCTCGTCGTCGATCGCAAGCCCGAGACGGCCGCGATCGACCCGTACCACCTGCTGATCGACCGCGATCCGAAGGACAACGTGCGCGCGGTCGAGGCGGCCGTCGCGATGCGGACGGCGTCGCGGTGACGGCGGCTCGGCGTTAGGCCGCGTCGGCGACTGCCCGCGCGGTCCGCCGCTCGCCCGCCGCCTCGCGGTCGCGCTTGCGCCTGTCGCGCTGCTTCGTACGGCGCTCCGGGAAGTACTTGTCGAGGAACCCGATCAGCGCACGCTCCTCGGGCGGGTGCCCCTCGTGTCCGCGCCCGCCCGAGGCGGCGCGGGCGTTGGCGCGCGTCACCGCCGCCCGCGTCAGGAACGGCGCGATCGTCGTCCCCTCGTCGAGGTAGCGCGCGATCACGAGCGGGTGCACGTACGCCTTGCGGCAGACCGTCGGCGTGTTGCCTAACTCAGACGCGACGAGGCGGAGCGCGACGACGAGGTTCTTCTGCGACTCGCGCGCGGTCTTCCCGGGGCCGATGTCGGCGAGGATCGTCGCGAGGCGGAGCGTACCGCCCCACGTGCGGAAGTCCTTGGCCGAGTAGGGCACGCCGAGCACGTCGTGCATGTACTCGTTGACGTCGCGCGAGCTGAGGTCGTGCCAGTGCAGACGCCCGTCGTCGCCTTTGGACTGGTAGCGGAACAGGCGCGGGCCGGGCGTCGCGAGCAGCTCGCGGATGAACGCGACGAGGTCCGGGGCGAAGACAACCTGATGCTGGCGGATCGACTCCTTGCCAATGTAGTCGAAGACGACCCGATCGTCGTGCACGGCGACGTGCTTCTTGCGGAGCGTGGCGACGCCGAACGTCTTGTTCTCCTCGGCGTAGCGATCGCTGCCGACGCGGAAGAATGATTCGCCGATGAGGCGGACGACCGCGGCGGCCACGCGCCGCTTGGTTAGGCCTCTGGCGCGGAAGTCCTTCGCCACGGCGGCGCGGATCGCCGGGAGGTCGCGCGCCATCTGGCGCACGCGGTAGAACTTGCGGAGCTGCCCGCGTTCGGCGGCCTTGTCGTGGTAGCGGTACTGCTTGCGCCCCTTCGCGTCGAAGCCCCACGCCTGGACCGCGGCCGTCGGCGAGGCCGCGATGTGGACGTCCGTCCACGCGGGCGGGATGACGAGCGCGGCAGCGCGCGTGCGAGCGGACTCGGGCGCCGGCTTGCCGCCCGTGGTGACGTAGCGGAACCCCGAACGCTTCGTGCCCTTTCGCAGAATCCATTGCGGCGTCATGACTTACGACGCGAAGGCAAGTTTCGGTCCGACGCGCGCGGCCGGGGTGCGGCGCGCGGCCGTATATTGGGCGCACCATGGACTACACCGCCCTCACGCTCGACGTCGCCGACCGGATCGCGACGATCACCATCAACCGTCCCGACAAGCTCAACGCGCTCAACGACGCGCTGATCACAGAGCTCGGGCAGGCGATGGACGAGGTCGCCGGGCGCGACGACGTCGGCGGCGTGATCCTCACCGGTGCGGGGCGCGCGTTCGTCGCGGGCGCGGACATCAGCGAGGTCGGCCGGGCATCGCCCTACGACGCGAAGGCGCTCGCGCGCAAGGGGCAGGAGAGCTTTCGCAAGTTCGAGATGAGCGCGAAGCCGACCGTTGCCGCGGTCAACGGGTTCGCGTTAGGCGGCGGGTGCGAGCTGGCGATGTGCTGCCACGTCCGCATCGCCAGTGAGGCGGCGCGGTTCGGCCAGCCCGAGGTGAAGCTCGGGCTCGTTCCGGGCTACGGCGGCACGCAGCGGCTGGCCCGCCTCGTCGGGAAGGGGCGCGCGCTGCAGCTGCTGCTCACCGGCGAACAGATCGACGCGCACGAGGCCTACCGCATCGGGCTCGCCAACGCCGTCGTCCCCGCGGGCGAGCTGGTCGGCCGCGCGCGCGCGATGCTCACCGTGATGCTCGCCAACGCGCCGGTCGCGCTCGCGCTCACGATCGAGGCGGTGCAGGCGGGCTACGACCTCGCGCTCGACGAGGCGCTCCGCTTCGAGGCGTCCGCATTCGGGCTCGCGGCCGCGACCGAGGACATGCGCGAGGGGACGCGGGCCTTCCTCGGGAAGCGCGCTGCGCGCTTCACGGGGCGCTGACCGCGCTCCAGCCCGACCCGCCGGCCGCGGCGTCGGCGCCCGACCCACTCGGCCCGCCTCCGCGCGCCGACGCCGTCCGCCTCCGGCAGCTCGTCGTGCGCGACTTCCGCAACCTGGAACGTGTCGCCTTCGACCTCGCGCCCGCGGGCCTCGCCGTCGTCGGCGAGAACGGGCACGGCAAGACGAACCTGCTCGAAGCCATCTACTACCTGCAGCTCCTGCGCTCGGTGCGCGGCGCGCGCGACGCGGAGCTGGTGCGCTTCGGCGCGGGCGCGTTTCACGTGCAGGCGGTCGCGGAAGTCCCGACCGCCGACGGCCCCCGCACGCGCGAGGTCGGCGTCGGCTTCGAGCGCGCGGGCAAGCGCAAGCGCGTGCGCGTCGACGGCGCCGAACCGCCACGCCTAAGCGACGCGCTCGGCGCGGTGCCGAGCGTGATCCTCTCGCCCGGCGACGTGGCGCTGATCGCGGGCGCGCCGAGCGAACGACGGCGCTACCTGGACGTGGTGCTCGCGCTGACGTCGCGGCCCTATCTGGCGGCGTTGCAGGCGTACCGCGGCGCGCTCGCGCGGCGGAACGCAGCGCTGCGGGACGTCGCGCGCACGGGCCGCGGCGACGCACGCGTCGCGGTGTGGGAGCCCGCGCTCGCCGAGCATGGGGCCGTGCTGTGGACGGAGCGGCGACGCTGGGTCGCGGCCCATGCCGACGCGTTCGCGACGCTCTGCGCGGCGATCGGCGAGCGCGCGCCGGTGCGCATGCGCTACGCGACCGCGCTCGTTGCGCCCGCCGAATCCGGACACGCGGACGCCGTCGACGCGCAGCTGGCGGCGGCGCGCACCGCGATCGCGCGCGGGCTCGAGGAAAAGCGCGCGTTCGACCTCAAGCGCGTCGCGACGCACGTCGGTCCGCACCGCGACGACCTCGAGATCGCGCTTGGTGGGCGCGAGCTGCGCACCTACGGGTCGGGCGGGCAGCAGCGCACCGCGGCGATCGCGCTGCGCATGCTCGAGGCGGCGACGCTGCGCGAGGCGATCGGCGGGCCACCGCTCTTTCTGCTCGACGATCCGTTCGCCGAGCTCGACGTGCACCGCGCGCACCGCATCCTCGCCCTGCTCGGCGAGGCGGGGCTCGGTCAGGCGGTGATCGCCGTGCCGCGGCCGAGCGATATCCCCGACGAGTTCACGCGACTCGAGCGCGCGACGGTGCGGGACGGGGTGGTGGCCGGATGAGGGAACGTGGCCAGGCCTAACGAAAACCGTCGCCCCACCGCCATCGCCGATCTGCTCGCTGGTGTGCTCGCCAGCGCGGGGATCGGGGAGCGCGTCGCGCAGGCCGCCGTCGTGCCCGAGTGGGCCGCGCTGGTCGGTCCGCAGATCGCGGCCGTGACCGAACCGCTCAGCGTGAGTCCCGACGGCACGCTCTGGGTCGCGGTGACGACGCACGCGTGGATGACCGAGTTGCAGGCGATGGAGCCGGAGCTGCTGCGCACGCTCAACGGGTCGGCCGACCGACCTCCGGTGACGCGGATTCGGCTGGTCCACAAGCGACCGGAACAAAAGCCGTAATTGGTTGTAGGATAATGAGTTAAGTGGATCCGGCTCCGTTGCACCCCGGGGCCGCGCGGGGTACATTCCCCGGGTTCTGTGCGTGCGCGTTTTCAGCTCCGGAGAGACGATGGCGAAGAACGACCGGCCCAACCCTGACCACAACGGGGCGGGCCAGAATGGCGACTATGGCGCGGGCTCCATCCAGGTCCTCAAGGGTCTCGAGGCGGTGCGCAAGCGCCCCGGCATGTACATCGGCTCGACGGGCCCGCGCGGCCTGCACCACCTCGTCTACGAGGTCGTCGACAACTCGATCGACGAGGCGCTGGCGGGATACGCCAACCGCGTCACGGTGACGATCCATCAGGACAACTCGATCACCGTCACCGACAACGGACGCGGCATCCCGGTCGACATCCACCCGGTCGAGAAGCTTCCGGGGGTCGAGCTCGCGATGACCGTGCTGCACGCGGGCGGCAAGTTCGACAAGAACAGCTACAAGGTGTCGGGCGGGTTGCACGGCGTCGGCGTCAGCTGCGTCAACGCCCTTTCGGAGCACCTGAAGGTGTGGGTCAAGCGCGACGCGAAGGAGTACTACATGGCCTTCACGCGCGGCGACACGACGACCAAGCTGCGGACGCTGCGCGACGTGCCCAGGAAGGACACGGGCACGACCGTCTGGTTCAAGCCGGACCCCGAAATCTTCACCGAGTCGCTGGTCTACGACTACGGCACACTGCAGTCGCGACTGCGCGAGCTGTCGTTCCTCAACAAGGGCGTGACCATCACGCTCAAGGACGAGCGCGAGGGCGAGGAAAAGGAGGAGACGTTCCACGCCGAGGGCGGGCTGCGCGAGATGGTCGCGTACCGGACGGCCTCGGGCAGCAGCAAGCCGCTGCACCAGCAGGTCGTCTACATCGAGACCGAGCGCGACCAGATCGGCATCGAACTCGCGATGCAGTACAACGACGGCTACGCGGACAACGTCTTCTCCTTCGTCAACAACATCAACACGCACGAAGGCGGCACGCACCTCACGGGCTTCAAGAGCGCGCTCACCTCGGTGGTCAACAAGTACATCGAACGCTCGACCGCGCTCAACAAGAAGGACAAGGACATCCGCCTCTCGGGCGACGACGTCCGCGAGGGGCTGGTCGCCGTACTCTCGGTCAAGGTGCGCGAGCCGCAGTTCGAGGGGCAAACGAAGACGAAGCTCGGCAACTCCGAGGCGGAGGGCGCCGTGCGCTCGGTCGTCAACGAGCTGCTCTCGCAGTACCTCGACGAGAACCCCAAGGTCGCCAACGCGATCATCGAGAAGGCGGTGAGCGCCGCGCGTGCGCGCGAGGCGGCCCGCAAGGCGCGCGACCTCACCCGCAAGAAGAGCGCGCTCGACGTCGGCAACCTGCCGGGCAAGCTCGCCGACTGCGCGCTCGACGACCCCGCCAGCTGCGAGATCTACCTCGTCGAGGGCGACTCGGCCGGCGGCTCCGCCAAGATGGGGCGCGACCGGAAGTTCCAGGCGATCCTGCCGCTCAGGGGCAAGATCATCAACGTCGAGAAGGCACGCATCGACAAGGTGCTGTCCAACGAGGAGATCCGGACGATCATCACCGCGATCGGCTCGGGGATCAAGGACGACTTCGACCTCGACAAGACGCGCTACCACAAGATCGTCATCATGACGGACGCCGACGTCGACGGCGCGCACATCCGCACGCTGCTCCTGACCTTCTTCTTCCGCCAGATGCGCGAGCTGATCGACGCGGGGATGATCTACATCGCGCAGCCGCCGCTCTACCGCGTCGCGAAGGGCAAGGAGGTCTACTACGCGTACGACGAAAAGGAGCGCGCGGAGTACTCCGAGCGGTTGGGCGGCAACGAGGGCAAGAACCTCAACATCCAGCGCTACAAGGGGCTCGGCGAGATGAACCCGGAGCAGCTCTGGGAAACGACGATGGACCCGACGACGCGCACCTTCCTCAAGGTGACGATGGACGACGCGCTGCTCGCCGACGAGCTGTTCACGACGCTGATGGGCGACAACGTCGACCCGCGGCGCCAGTTCATCGAGACCAACGCGCGGTTTGCGGCCAACCTCGACGTCTGAGCGCGTCAGGCCGCACATGTGATGCGCCCCGCCGGCCACGCCGGCGGGGCGCATCACATGTGCGGGATCGCTCGCGCGCCTAACGCGCCACGCGCGGGTTTAGGCGCGGATCCACGCGCGGGTCACGGCGACTCGAGCGTGAGGTCGACGCGTCGCGCCGCGCGCTCGCCGCCCGCCGCGTTGGCCTGGACCGAGGCCGGCGGCCGCATGTCGATGCGCTGTAGCGGCACGCCCGCGGCGACGAGCGCGTCGCGCACGGCCTTCGCCCGATTCTTCGCGAGCTCCTGGTTGGCTGCGAGGTTGCCGGTCGCGTCCGTGTAGCCGGTGATCGCGACGCGCGACGCGGACTGCCCCGTGGCGCCGCGTGCGGCGGTCGCGATCGCGGCGCTGCCCTCCGCGTCCAGCGTCGCGGCGCCGACGGCGAAATAGACCGACGTCGGCGTCGTGGCCGCGGGAGCGACGGCGGCCGCCGCGGTACCTGTCGCGACCGCCACGGGGGTGCCCGGCGTGTCGGGCGCGAAGGGAATCGGCTTCACCGTGAGAACGGGCGCGGCGGTGGTGTCGCTGCGCAGCCAGTCGTACCGGTCGGTCGAGAGCAGGATCGCGTGGATCGCCAGCGCCAGGGCGAAGAGGAAGCTGAACAGCGCGATGAGCGT
Source organism: Gemmatirosa sp. (assembly GCA_036401455.1). Taxonomy (GTDB): domain Bacteria; phylum Gemmatimonadota; class Gemmatimonadetes; order Gemmatimonadales; family Gemmatimonadaceae; genus BPUI01. The sequence continues at coordinate 17,015 of DASWUT010000439.1, forward strand.
TCGGCGCGGATCGGCGATCTGCCAGATGCGGTGCATGGTGCGGCTCTCCCGGTCTGTGCGGCGGCGGAACGGCGCCCTCGCGCCCGCCCTCGCCGTACGCGTTCACTCGCGGTCGACGCGCGGCGTCGACGGCCGACGATGCAGCGTTACCGTCCCGTTTGCCAGGACGGCGTTACAACTCGGCGCGTAAAGATACGTTGACACACGCGATGTGGTCGCGCCTCACTACGGCTGTGCTTGTGTCGACCGGAACTCGGCACTACCGTGGCGCGCGCTCGGCGCCGCACCACGCGGTGTCGCGCGCATTCGCTCCGCCGCTGCGACCGCCATGTGCCTGATTCCCAGGCTCCGCGGTACGGCGGAGCGCGACCATCCTCGCTGGAGAGAACGTCGCATGCCGTTCCACGTTCGTTCGCTGGTCAGCCTCGCAGCGGTGACCGCCCTGGCCGCGTGTGCCGCCGATCGGACCACCGGCGTCGCCGGACCGTCCGCGTCGCTCGATGCCGACGCGCTCGCCGGTCGCGCGCACCGGTTCGTGCACACGCGCGTGTGTCCGGTCGCCTCGCCCGGCGAGGCGCGCTGCCACTCGTACATCCGCATGGATGGCAAGGGGCAGCCGCTCGCGACGAGCGCGCCGAGCGGGTACGGGCCGTCGGACATCCGCGCCGCCTACGGCCTGACCTCGGTCAGCGCGTCGGGCGGCGGCGGCCAGACGATCGCCATCGTGGATGCCTACGACGATCCCAACGCAGAGAGCGATCTCGCGGTCTACCGCAGTCACTTCGGGCTGCCGGCGTGCACGACCGCGAATGGGTGCTTCCGCAAGGTGAACCAGTCTGGCGGCACCCGCTATCCGAGCGCGAACGCGGGGTGGGCCGAGGAGATCTCGCTCGACCTCGACATGGCGAGCGCGGTGTGCCCCAACTGCAAGATTCTGCTCGTCGAG
>DASWUT010000440.1:0-1662 GCA_036401455.1 Gemmatirosa sp.
CGCGACGCGCGTCGACAGCAGCATCAGGCCCGCGACGCCGAGGAGTGCGAGCGCCGCCCAGCGGCCGACGTCGGCCGCCTCGGCCACCCACGCGGCGCCCGCCGTGCCGGCCAGCGCGACGCCGACGAAGGCGAGCACGAGCCCGGCGAGCATCGGACCGGTCCAGCGCGCGAACGGGCGTCCGGTCGAGGCGAAGACGAAGGGGAGCACCGGGAGCATGCACGGGCTCAGGATCGTCAGCACGCCGCCCGCGTACACGGCGACGGCAAGAAGGGCAAAGGACATGGGCTATCCCCTCAGGGGAGGAAGGTCAGAAGTTCAGAAACACGTCGGCCTGCACGGCGACGGCCTCGCCGCCGGCCCGCCGGATCGCGGCGACGACCTCCTCGGCGGCCTCGGCGCTCGTGCTATAGTTGACGGCGACCGCCTCTGAGGCACCTAGCCAGTGGGTGGCGCGAAGTTCCCGTCGCGTTTCCGCCGCTCGAGTCCGCGACGTCGGCGAGCGGCATAGCTTGGGTACGCGCGGCGACCCGTGCGCCTGGCAATCGCGTCCGCGTCACGCCGGCCGGGTCACGCGGGCCGGGTCATGACGGCGAACCTCCATGGACCATCGCACCACACCTGAGTCGCGCGCCGTGCGGTCGTCCGCCGCCGGCGTGGGCGCGCCCGATCCGGACACGAGTGGGCGCGATCCCGACGGCGAATTCGAGCGGCTGACCATGCCGTACCTCGGGGACGTGGCGCGCTTCGCGCGGTCGCTCACGCGCGATGCCGCGCGGGCCGACGACCTCGTCCAGGAGACGTATCTGCACGCGCTGCGCGGCTGGCACACGTTCCACCCGGGCGCCGACCCGAAACGCTGGTTGTTCTCCGTCTGCCACCACGCGTTTCTGCGCATCACGAGCCGCGAGGCGCTGTACGTCGAAGCGCCCGAGGACGACCCCGAGCTCGAGTCGCTCGCGACGGCAGTCGCGCACTCGCGCGCCCAGCAGTCCGGCGTGGCGGAGGCCGCCGAGCGGATGGACTTGGGGCCGGCGATCGACCGGGCACTCGCCGTGCTCGCGCCGCACTACCGCGCGGCCGTCGTGCTCGTCGACGTCGAGGGGCAGAGCTACGAGGACGCGGCGCTCGTCCTCGGCGTCGCGGTCGGCACCGTGCGGTCGCGGCTGTTCCGCGGCCGACGGCTGCTGCAGGACCAGTTGTTTGCGTACGCCCGCGACGCGGGATTCGCCACCAACGCCCGGGGTTCCCGGTGACGCCGCCTAACGCCCAGGCCGCGGCCACCCGCCCCGGGCCGATCGACTGCGAGACCGCCGTCCGCCGCCTCTGGGACTTCCTCGACGGCCGGCTGAGCGCGGTCGCCCGCGACGAGGTCGAGGCGCACCTCGCGGCCTGCGCGCTCTGCCCGCCGCACTTCGCCTTCGCGCGGGCGATCCGGGCGTCGCTCGCCGTCTCGGCACTCCCGGGAGACGACGCGGACGAGGCGCAGCTGCGGCAGCGCATCCGCGGCGCGCTCCGCCGCCAGGCCGCGGTCGACGATCTGCCCGCAGCCCGAGGCGATGCGCACGGACCTGGCAGCTGACCGGGGCGCCGCCTGCGTCCCCCGGTGGACTGGACGGAACTTTGCCGCCACACCGTGGCTAGGTGCCATCGAGTCCTCCG
>DASWUT010000441.1:0-1811 GCA_036401455.1 Gemmatirosa sp.
CGCGAGGGAAGCGTGTGGCTGGGCACCGACGGAGGGCTCGACCAGTTCCGCGTGACGAAGCTCACCCCGGTGGCGTGGCCGCACCCCGTGCTCATGCCCGCCATTGCCGCCGGTGACGGCGGCACGGTGTGGGCGGGCAGCAAGCGAGGCCCAATGGTCGCGATCGGCGACCGCGTCGCGCTGCACCCGGAGGTGCCGGCGGGTATCATCTGCGCGTACCGTGACCTCGACGGCGGCGTGTGGCTCGGTGGGCCGGCGGGGTTATGGCACGCGCGCGGCGGCCCGTTTGCCCGCGTCGCGTTGCCCGTGGAGGCGGTGCGGAGCGACGTGCAGGCGATCGCGCGAAGCCGTGATGGTGCGCTCTGGCTGTCGGTACGGGGCGACGCGTACCGGGGAATACTCCGACGCCGCGACGGCGTGTGGGAGCGCTTCGGCGTTCCCGGAGACTCGGCCCGCGGCTCGGCCGTTGACCTTGCGCTTGTCGTCGTCGCCGACAGCGCCGGCCGCCTCTGGCTGGGTTACATGCAGGACCGCCTCGCCCTCGTGACCGACGATACAGTCCGCGTCTACTCCGCCGCGGACGGACTCCATGTCGGCACCGTCACCGCCGTCCACGTGCGCGGCACCCGCGTGTGGGTCGGCGGCGAGACCGGCGTCATGGTCTTCGACGTCGCGCCCGGGCATGCCGGACGCGCCCCGCGCTTCCAACCGATCGTCACGGCTGGCGGCGTGCTCCGCGGGGTGACCGGGATCGTCGAGACCGCAGACGGCGACCTCTGGCTGAACGGCGCCGACGGCGTGGTGCGCGTGCCGTCGGCGGAGTGGCAGCACGGGTTGCGCGATCCCGCGTACCGGGCGCGCGACGAGCGGTTCGACTTCCACGACGGCGTCGACGGCCCGGCGCCGCAGGTCCGGCCGTTCCCGTCCTTGATCGCGGGCACCGACGGGCGCCTCTGGTTCAGCACGGAGAGTGGCGTCGCGTGGGTCGACCCGGCCCACATCCAGCGGAACACGATGCCCCCGCCCGTGCGCATCCGCACGCTGGACGCGGGCGGGCAACGCTACGCCGCGGCGGGGCGCGTCACGCTCCCGCCGCGCACGACGGCGCTGAGCATCGCGTACACGGCGCTCAGTCTCGCCGCCCCGGACCGCGTGCGCTTCCGTTACCAGCTCGTCGGTCTCGACACCGCCTGGCAGGACGTGGGCACGCGGCGCGAGGCGATCTACACCAACCTCGGCCCGGGGTCGTACCGGTTCCGCGTCATCGCGGCCAACGATGACGGCGTGTGGAACGCGGCGGGCGCGATGCTCGATGTCGACATCCCGCCCACGTTCGTGCAGACCCGCGCCTTTCTTGCGCTCTGCGCCGCCGCCGCGGCGGGCGCGCTGTACCTGCTCGTCCAGTGGCGGCACCGTGAGGCGGCGCGCGCGCTCCGCGCGCAGTACGACGCCATTCTCGCCGAGCGGATGCGCGTGGCGCGCGAGCTGCACGACACGCTCTTGAGCGACGTGGCCGGGATCACGATGCGGCTGGACGCCGCCACGCACGACGCGACCCGCCAGATGGGCGACGTCGCATGGCTCGCCGACCTGCGCGACCAGGCGCGTCGCACGCTCAACGACACGCGGCGCGCGGTCGGCGAGATGCGCACCTCCTCAGCGGACCTGATCTCCCTCGGGGCGCAGCTGGCGGACGCGGCGCGCCGGATCTTCGCCGGCACGGACGTCAGGGCGCGCGTGGAGTCCACGGGGCGCGCGCGGGGGTACCCTCCCGCCGTCGAAGCGGAGCTGCTGCGTATCGCGACCGAGGC
>DASWUT010000442.1:0-7338 GCA_036401455.1 Gemmatirosa sp.
GGCAGGGCGCACGCGGGACGAGTACGGCGAGGGGTGGTCGCCCGATCCGTTCCGCCCTCCGCCTTCTCTGTGTCGCGGGTCCCGTTCCGCCCCCGCGTCACCCGTCCCGCTGCGTCCGTCCCGCTGCGTCCGTCCCGCTTCGTCCGTCTCGCCCTTCCCGTCGCGCCCTCCCCTGCCGCGCCCTGTTCGTCGCGCCCGTCCCGTGCACGCCCGCGCGGTTTCCGTGCCGCCCTGAGGCCCCGACCGGCCGCGCGTTCCGTCCCGCGGGTCTTCGTCCGCGCCCCTCTCCGTCCGCAGGTCCTGTCCCGCGCCATCTCGCACGTCCCGCTGCGCCCCACGACGTACACGCCCTCCAACGTCCCGCTCTATCCGTCGCCCCACCCGAGTCTGCACCACCGGGTCTTCGAGCTATCAGTCCCGCCGTCCCCCGCCAACAGCCTCTTCCGATTCCCCGTCCCGCCTAACAACGACGACAGATCAAGCGGGACGGATCAAGCGGGACGGATCAAGCGGGACGGGTACAGCGGGACGGCTACTGCGGGCCGGCTACTGCGGCTCCCCTCACCACTACCACGAACTCTGCCCCCCTCCCCTCCTCACTCTCCCCCCTCAACTCCCCTCCCATCCCCCTCGCCAGATCGCGCGAGATCGCCAACCCGAGCCCAGTCCCCTCGTGCTGCCGCGTGCGCCCTCCATCGACCTGCACGAACGGCTCGAACACTGCCGCGAGCTTGTCGCGCGGAATCCCCTTTCCCGTGTCGCGCACGCTCACGAAGACCCTCGGTTCGCCGTCCGTTCCGTCGGGCTCACGTCCCCAGGTCACGTCGACCCTCCCGCCCGGCTCGGTGAACTTGATCGCGTTGGACAACAGGTTGAGCAGCACCTGAGCGAGCTTGTCGCGGTCCGCGCGCGCGACCACTCCTTCGGCGGCGGGATCGGCCGGCCCGACCGACGACGTGAGGCCCCGCTCGCGGAGGAGCGGCTCCATGAGGGCGCCCGTCTCGCGCACGACGCTCGCGAGCGGCACCGCCGTCAGGCGGTATTCGACATGCCCGGCCTCGAGGCGCGCGAAGTTGAGAATGCTCGTGATGATGCCGAGCAGGTGCTCCTGGCTGCGGCGGATGCGTTCGAGGACGTCGCGCTGCGGCGCGGTGACCGGGCCGTGCAGGCCGAGGGCGAGCAGTTCGGCATAGCCGCCGATCGCGTTGAGCGGGGTGCGCAGCTCGTGGCTCATCGTGGCGAGGAAGTCGCTCTTCGCCTTGTTCGCCCGCTCGGCGTCCGCGCGCGCCGACTCGGCCTCGCGGCGCAAGCGCTCTGCCTCACGCCGCGCACGCACCTGCGCGGTAATCTCGACCGCGTGCATGAGCACGTCGCGCCCGTGCGCGCTCGCGCCCGGGAGCGGCTGCCAGACGAGATCCCAGAACGTCGGCTCGACCGCGCGACCCCAGCGCTCGAGCGGGACTAACGTTTCGGGGTTCGCCCATGGCACGCCCGCCTCGTACGTCGCGTCGAGCTGCTCGAACAGGCCCGTGCCGTCCAGCTCGGGGAAGACCGCGCGGAACGGCCGGCCCACCGCGGCCACCTTGCCGACGTGCCGCTCCCACGTCGGGTTCACGTACGTGATCACGTGCTCAGGGCCGGAGAAGATCGCCATCACCGCCGGCGCCTCGGCGAGCAGGCCGTCGAGCTTCGTGCGCTCGTCGCGGAGCGCCCGGAGCAGCTGCTCGCGCTCCTCGCGTGTGCGCCGCTCGCGGTCGACGTCCTGAATCACGACGACCGCGCCGGTGAGCGGGCCAGGCCCGGAATTGCCTGCGCCGTCCGGTGACGCGCCGCGGATGGGCGCGCCGGTGATGCGGACCCACGCGGCCGTGCCGTCGCCGCGCTGGTAGAGGTACTCGTCGCCGGCGGTCGCCTCACCCGTCGCGAGCACGCGCGCGAGCGGGTACTCCGCCGCGGCGACCTGACGCCCGTCGGGGTGGAACGCGACCCACTCGCGGTAGCTCTCGACGTCGCGCGACGGCCGCACGGGGTGGCGGAAGATCTCCTCCGTCCGCCGGTTGCCGTACACGATACGCCCACTCGGCGCGTCGGCCAGCACGACGCCGACCGGGAGCTGCTGCAGCACGGTCTCGAGGCGCGCCTGCTCCGCGGCGACCCGCGCGTCGGCGCGTCTGATCGCGTCGATGTCGACGGCGATCCCGATCCACCGCTCGACGCGCCCCGCCGCGTCGCGCATCGGCGTGCCCTTCGCGACGAACCACCGGTAGCGATCGGCCTCCGCCTCGCCGGCGTCGTCCGGATCGACGTCCGCAGTCACGCCCGGATCGTTGGGCGCGTGCGCTGCACGCGCGGCGGCGCGGAAGCGAAGCTCGACCGCGTACGTGCCCGGACCACCAGCCGCGGCGTCGGCCACGGCCGCCCGCCACGCGTCCGCGACGCGGGCCCGGTCGGCGGGATGCACCGCGCGCAACCAGCCGTCGCCTAACGACTCATCGACGCCGAGCCCCGTGTAGGCGTACCAGTACGGGTTGCACTCGGTGATCGCGCCCGAGAGGTCGCCACACCAGACGACCTGCGGCGACACCGCCGCCAGCGCCCGGTAGCGCGCCTCGCTCTCGACGCGCAACCGCTCGGCCCGCCGCGCGTCGTCGACGTCGGTCCACGTACCGAACCAGCGGACGATCTCACCCGCGGCGTCACGCAGCGGGACCGCGTGGCCGACATACCAGCGATAGCCATCCGCGGCCGCGTCGCGCATGCCGGCGTCGCGCATGCCCGTGTCGCCGACGGTCGCGATGCGAAGGCGGAACTCGCCCTCGAACGGTACGCCCGCGGCGAGCGACCGTCGCCAGCGCTCGATCGCGGCCTCACGGTCGTCGGGGTGGAGGTACGCGTCCCAACGCACGTGGTCGGGATCGTCACTCCCCTCCTCCACGCCGCGCGGCATACCCGTCTGGCGATACCACAGCTCGTTGTAGTACTCCGGCTCGCCGTCCGGTCGCGCCGACCAGACGAGCAGCGGCACCGCCTCGGCCATCGCGCGAAACGCCGCGTCGGGGGCGCTGGCGGCCGGAGTCGCGCTGCGGTCGGGATCGGCAGCTGGATGATGCGGGAGGGTGGCGCTCGAGGACGGGGTCACGACGTGGCGGGTCGGCGGCACGAAGTCGCCCGCCCTGCGCGAGATCCGGGCCAGGCGATGACGCGCCGCGCGCCGGGTATAGAATGCGCGCGGTGCCTGATCCGCGTTCCAACCGGCCCGATCGGTCCGCGACCGATGACGCGCCCGGCCGTCCGCCGGGCCGCGCGCTGCGCGTGTTGGTCGTCGCCGGACCGGCGTTGCTCGTGCTCCTGCTCGCCGCGCTCGCGCTCGGCGTGTTCGGCCTCGAACGCGACGCGCGGCGGTGGGTCGGGCATTCGCGCATCGTGCTCGCGACCGCCGACTCGCTCCACACCGCCCTGAAGGACGTCGAGGTCGCCCGGCGCAACGCCCAACGCGGGCGTGCGGCGGGGCGAGACACGGCGTTGGGCCGCGTCGCACGGATCCGTGCCCGCGGCGCGCTCGCGACGCTGGGCGCCCTCACCCGCGACAACGCGACCCAGCAGCGGCGCCTCGATCGCCTGACCCCACTCGTCACCACCTGGCTCGCCGCGGACGCGCCGACCGCGGACCTGCTCGCCGCACGCGGGGACAGCCCGTACGCCGAACTGCGCGCGTTCGAGGCGAACGAACAGGGCCTGCTCGCGACGCGCGAGGCGAGCGAAGAACAGCTCGCCTACATCGCGACCGTGGGCGTGCTGGCCGGGGCAGCGGTCGCGGCGCTCCTCGCCCTGCTCACCAGCCGCCTGCTCGCGGCATACGCCGCGCGCCAGGCGGGACTCGCGCGCGCGCTGTCGACGCGCAACGACCGGCTCCACGAACAGGCCGCGGTGCTCGAAGCCCAACAGGGCCAACTCGTCGAACAGAACCTCGAGCTGAGCGACCTCGCCGCGCGCCTCTCGCACGAGGAAGCGCGCGTGAAGCGCCTCGTCGAAACAGTGCCGAGCGGGCTCGTCGAGACCGACGCCGCGGGACAGGTCGTGTGGGCGAACGCGGCCGCGGAACGCATCCTCCGACTCGACCGCGACGACATTCTCACCCGCGGCCACGCCGACGCGACGTGGGAGAACCGGACGTGGAGCGGCGAACTGCTCGCGCCCGCGGCCACGGCGGTCGGCCGCGCGCTGGCGACCGGACGCGTCGTGCAAGGCGCGGAACTCACCGTCGTCGACGCGACCACGGGCGAGCGTGTCTTCCTGCGCGTCAATGCCTCGCCGGTGCGCGACGATCTCGGCGCCGTCACCGGCGCGCTCGCCGCGTTCGACGACGTGACGGCCGAAGCGCAGGCCGCGGCGCGCCTCCGGCGCGTGTCGGAGAGCGGGGTGGTGGGGGTGTTCAACTGGACGCTTTCCGGCGGGATCGTCGACGCGAACGACGCATTTCTCGACACGCTGGGCTACACGCGCGACGACGTCGCGGCCGGGCGCGTCGACTGGCGGCGCATGACCCCGCCCGAGTTCGCCGACACGGACGCGCAGGTGGTCGCGGAACTGCTCGCCACGGGCACCCACGGCGCCTACCGCAAGGCGTACATCGGGCGCGATGGCATACCCGTGCCGGTGGTGATCGCGAGCGCGTTCCTGCCCGGCTCGCGGGAGGAAGGCGTGTGCGTGTGCCTCGACGTGCGCTCGCTCGCCAATGCGGAGCAGGCCGAGCGCGTGGCGCGCACGCAGGCCGAACGCCTGCAGGCGGTGACGGCGGGCTTCTCGGGCGCGCTCACACCGCAGGAAGTCGCGACGGTACTCGGCGAGGCGGGGCGCACGGCAGCGGGCGCGGACGCTGCGGTCGTCGGCCTCCTCGCGCGGCCGGACGGGCCGGGCACACCGCCCGTGCTGGAGCTCGCGGCCGAGACGGGAAGCGGGCTCGGCGGAATGCTGCCGGGGGCAGGCGCGCCGCTCGCGACGTCGACGCCGCTCACCGACGCGGCACGCACGTGCACGCCGTGGTGGGGCGGGACGTGGTGCACGCTGCCCCTCGTCGTCGACCGCGGCGCGGACGGCGCGGACGGGGCGGGCGCGTCAACGCCTCACGCACTCGGTGCGGTCGCCTTCCGCTTCGCCGCGGCGCAACGGTTCGACGCGGCGCAGTGCCGCTACCTGGTGACGATCGCCGCACAGGCGGCGCAGGCGCTGGAACGCGCGCGGCTGTACCGTGAGGCGCAGGCGGGGAACGAGGCGAAGAGCGGCTTCATGGCGACCGTGAGCCACGAGCTCCGCACGCCGCTCAACGCGCTCATCGGCTACAGCGACCTGCTCCTGCTCGGCGTGCCCGAGCCGATCCCGAGGGCGGCGGCGGACCAGGTGCAGCGAATGCGCACCGCCGCGCGCCACCTGCTGGGGCTGATCGAAGAGATCCTGCTCCACGCCCGGCTCGAAGCCGGCCGCGTCGAAGTCGGGGCGGAACGCGTCGACCTCCGCGCGCTCGTCGACGAGGTGACGACGGTGGTGCAGCCGCTCGCCACGGCCCGCGGCCTCACGTTCACGACCGAAGTCCACGCCACACCCGACGGGGACGCGACGGCGACGACGGACGCGGGCAAGCTGCGCCAGATCCTCATCAACCTCGCCGGGAACGCGGTGAAGTTCACCGACGCAGGCGGCGTCCTGCTGCACACACGTGTGGACGCGCGGGACGACACCGTGGTGTTCTGCGTGACGGACACGGGCGTGGGGATCGCGGCGGACCACGTCGAGCGGATCTTCGACCCGTTCTGGCAGGTGAGCCAACACCGCAGCGCGCACCGCCCGGCCGGCACGGGGCTCGGGCTCAGCGTCACGCGCCGCCTCGCGCGACTGTTAGGCGGCGACGTCGCGGTCGAGAGCACGCCCGGGGTGGGCTCGACGTTCACGGTGCGCGTCGCGCGGCACGCGGGCGCGCCGGCGGCGTCCGCGCGCGCGGACGCATGAGCGTCCCGTCGAGTGGACGGCGGGCGCGCCGGCAGCTGACGCGCCCGCGCGGGCTGCCGCGCAAGTCGTTGCCGTTCCGTGTGTTACAGAATGCGCATGGAGCGCCGGCCGCACCGTGCACGCGGCACTTCCGATGCTTTTCTCCTGTGCGAGCGCCCGGCCCGTCCGCCGCGACGCGTTGGAACTCGACCGGAGGAAGACTCGGATGCGCACGACATTGCTGACGCACAGGATGGTTCGCTCTCTCGCCGTCGCGGGCATCGCGCTCGCGGCCGCGGCGGCCACGACACCAGCCGCCGCGCAGGGGCGCTGGGGCAACGGCGACGGCCGCTACAGCAGCGACGGCCGCGATGGGGGTGGGTACGACGGGGGCGGATACGGCCGCGCACCGGGTGGGGCGCGGCCGCTCTTCACGTGGAACGGCCGCGTGGACCGAGAGGCGTACGTCGTCATGCAGAGCGGTGACGTGCGCACGCGGATCGACGGCTACGACAACGGGGCCGGCGGCCGCGCGCGGGTCATGTCGGCACTTCCGCAGACCGACGGCGTGATCGACGTGCGGATGGAGGAAGGGCGCGGCCGCGTGGACGTCGTCGAGCAGCCGACGAGTCGCAACGGATACCGCGCCGTGGTGCGCGTGCGTGACGACGACGCGGGGGCGGGCAACTACCGCCTGGTCGCGCTGTGGCGGCCCGCGGGTGGCTACGGCTACGGCGGCGGGTACCCGGGCGGGTTCGACGGGCGGTCTGGCGATGGACGGTCCGGCGACGGGCGCTACGGGGACGGGCGCTACGGGGACGGGCGCTACGGCGACGGGCGGTACGGGGACGGGCGCGACGGCGACGGGCGGTACGGGGACAGGCGTCCGGGGGACGGCCGGTATCGGAACGGCGGCTCCGACGGGGGCACGTATGCCGGGTCGGGGGTGCTGCACTGGCGCGGCCGGGTGGACGACGTCGCGGAGATCCGCATTCAGGGTGGGCGCGTGGACACGCGGACCGTGAGCGGGCAGGGCGCGGCGGACGTGCGGAGTCAGTTTTCGGGCGGGGCGTTGCCGCCGCGTGACGTCGCGGTGCGGGTGAACGACCGGGCGGGGCGCGGCCGGGTGGTGGTGGTGCAGCAGCCGCACCCGTGGAACGGCTATACCGCGGTGGTGCGGGTCGAGGACCGGGAGGCCGGCGCGGGGTGGTACGACTTCGACGTCAGCTGGTGAGGGCGGCGGGCTGAGGGGCGGCGGGGATCTCGTCGAGGTCCTCGTCGCGCTTGAGCACGTCACGCAGCCGTCCGGCGCGTCCGAGGAGGTAGCGGACGCTGGTGACGACGACGTTGGGGCGA
>DASWUT010000443.1:0-2781 GCA_036401455.1 Gemmatirosa sp.
CGCGTTTCGGTGAGCGACGCGAGGGCCGCGCGCAGGTGTTCGCGCGCGTCCGCCCGTTCGGCGGCGTCGAGCGCGCCTGTCGCGGGCGCACCCGCGGTGAGCGCCCCCTCGAGCCCCGCCGCGCGCTCGTCGTCGTCGAGCGACTCCGCGCGGCGCACCCGCGCCCGGCGGCGCAAGTCGATTGCTCGGTTGCGCACGATGACGAGCAGCCACGCGCGGAACTTCTCGGCCGGCCAGCACTCCTCGATTTTCGTGAGCGCCGTCACGAACGCGTCCTGCGCGCAGTCGTCCGCGTCGGCCGGATCGCCCAGCACCGAGAGCGCCGCGCCGCGCGCGGCCGCGAGGTGGCGCCGCACGAGCGCGCCGAACGCTGCGCGGTCACCCGCCGCCGCGCGCTCGACGAGCGCGGCGTCGGAGACGTCCGCAGTGGGCACGTCCGCGGTGGACGCGTCAGCGGCGGCCACCGCGGGCGCGACGGGTTACGCGAGCGCGGCCGCTCAGCCGCGGCCCGGCCCGCCCATGCCCCCGGGGCCGCCCGGGCCACCGTCACGCATGCGCTGCTGCGCCTGTTCGCGCATCTTCGCGACGTTCGCGTCGAACGTCTTCTGCTGGTCGGGCGTGAGGATGGCGCGCACGGCCGAGCGCTGCGACTCCATCTCCTGGCGGAGCTGGGCCATCGTCGCGCTGTCCGGGCGACCGCCGCCCTGCATCATCTGGCTGCGCATGGCCTGCATGCGGGTGCGCCCGGCGGCCTGCACCGAGTCGAGCTGCGTGCGCTGCGCGTCGCTCAGGGTGATGCCCTGCATCAGCATGGACATGCCGCGCGCGCCCATGCCACCACGACCCGGACCGCCCGCGGGCGGCTGGCCCGCGGCGGGCTGCTGGTCGGGGGCCTGCGCGGCGAGAACGACGGGCGCGGCGCAGAGCAGAGTGGCAACGGCCGCGGTGAACGCGGCGCGGCGAGAGGAACGGGTGTTCGAGGTCATGGGAAACGGAGGCTACGGGAAGGGCTTGCACCGCAGCAAGGGGCCGCGGCGTGGCGCCGAACGGCGGCGGGCCCGTGGGTGCGATCGGGCACGTCTGCTCTCCAAACGCGGACCGTGCGGCGAGCGTTTAGCGGAATTTGCGTCGCGACGCGGCCGAATCCGGACGCCGGATCAGGGCGCGGGATGCGGCACGGTGCGCGACCAGGGCGCGAGCAGCGTGAGCGGTGGCGCCGTGCGGCCCTCGGTGTTCAGCAGGAAGCGCTGCCCGTCCGGCGACACGTCGTAGGGGGTCACGCCGATGAGGGCGAGACGCGGATACGGCTCGTGGGTGACCGCCCGAAGGAGCACGCGCGGGGCGCCCACGTCGGGCGCCCGCCCGGGACGACTCGGCGGGACCGCTGCGGCCAGCAGATCACCGGTCGGCGTGAGATAGAACAGCTCCCGCCCGTCGCCCCGCCACGTCGGCCACCCCCCGCCGGTCACGGAGACGCGGACTGGCGCGCCCGGGCCCGGGAAGGGCCGCAGGTAGACCTCCGGGTCGCCGGTCTCGTCGGACTGGTAGGCCACCCAGCGGCCGTCGGGCGAGAAGCGCGCGGCCGAGATGCTGCCCCCGACCGCCAGCCACGGCCGCACCACCCGCGTATGGATGTCCACGAGCCAGAGCGACTGCTGTTCGGTCGCCGGGCTCGCGCTTCCGCTCACGAGCAGCGTGGTGCCGTCGGGCGACCAGTCGAGCGCTGTCCCCCCGCCGGGGGGAGCCGGGAGCCCCACCGGGCGCTCGGCCCCGTCCGCGCGCACCAGCCGGATCTGCGCCGCCTGCCCAGGCGATCCGCTCGTCACGAACGCCAGCCGCGCGTCGTCCGGCGCCCAGACCGGGTGCAGCAGCACCGGATGGGCGGAGTCCTCCGGCGTCGCCAGCCGCAGGGCCACCCCGCGCCGGAGGTCGCGCACCCAGAGCGTGAACCCGCCCTGCGCCACCCGCGTCCCGTCGTGCGAGAGCCGGAACGTCCAGGCGAGGTCGTCGGGGGTGGAAGCGCGGAGGCTGCCCTCACGGTCGACCCATAGCCGCGGGGTGCGCCCCCAGCGCTCCTGGTAGACGAAGAGCCCGGTGCCCGACACGGTGTATCCGACGCTGCCGCCCGGATTCCCGACCGAGTCGGCGACCAGCACCGGCTCGCCGTCGACGGTGCCGCGCACGAGATCGAAGGGCTGGGCGAGAACCCGCCCGTACCCGCGCGAGCCCGCGGCCTCGAAGACGAGATACCCGGGCGGCGCGTACGCCGCGGCATCCCCGTCGGCGCGCACACGTGCCTGCGTACCCGTGCGCAGGTCGCCGAGGAAAATCCCGGTGCGCCCCTCTCCGGAGTAGAGGAACCGGTGCCCGTCCGGGAGGAACACGGGCCGCTGGTGGGCGCCCTCGGGGCCGCGGCGAGTGGCCGCGACCGGCGGGCCGCCCCCGGCCGCGACGCGGTAGATCACCCCGCCCGGGTCGCTCGCGAACAGCAGCGTGCCGTCAGGAGCCCACGCACCGCCACGCGGGACCGGCGCCGGGGCGACTGCCGCAGCCGGTCCGCCCGCCAGCGGCACCGTGCGGAGTTCGCCGCCCGCGAAGAACCCGAGCGCGTGTCCATCAGGCGACCAGAAAGGAAGAACAGCCTCGGCCGTCCCGGAGATTTCGCGGACGCCGCCGGACGCGAGCGTGCGGACGAAGAGCCGGGGCCGCGCGGCCGCGCGCCGCACGGTGAAGGCGAGTTGGCTGCCGTCGGGGCTGAGCGCCAGGCCGCCGCCGCCGGCG
>DASWUT010000444.1:0-4141 GCA_036401455.1 Gemmatirosa sp.
GGCGACAGTCGCCACGCGCGCGCGGGACGCGGTGAAGTCCGGGCCTAACGGTGTCGCGAGCGGTGCCGCGAGCGCGACGACGACGGCGAGCGCGGTCACCACCCCGGCGGCGAGCCGCGTGCGCGGGCCGACGACCGCCGCCGGCCGGTCGACGCGTTCGCCGCCGGCGGACCTCGGCGGAGCAGCCGCCGTCGTCACGGCCGGCGCGACCGCGATCGCCCCGCGCGCGACCCCCGCCACCGCGTCGCGCTCGTCGAGTGCGCGCGTCACGTCCGCGAACCGCGGCGGCGCGGCCAGCGCGAGGCCCGCCACGGCCGCCCGTCGCCGCTGCCACCAGTTGACCGCGACCACCAGCGCCGGCAGCGCGAACGCCAACAGCACCGCGCCCGTCGTCGCACGGTACGCCGCCCCACGCCCGTGCAGCGCGAACAGCCCGAACCACGTCAGGTCGTAGAGCGTGTGGGCGACGATCGTCGTCGGCAGCCCCACGCGCAGCGCGAGCACTGCCCACAGTACCGCTTCGAGGAACAGCTCCACGCCGCGCGAATACGCGGGCCACGACGGGTAGTTGGCGTGCCCGAAGCCGAACGTGAGCGCCGTGACGACCACCCCCGCGGCCAGCCACCACCCTCGCCCGCGCCGGCCGCGCGCCCAGAACGCGAGCAGGGCGAGCGGCACGCCGCGGAAGATCGCCTCCTCCCACGTCCCCGCGAACAGCGACGTGCCCGCCGCGCTCACCCACGGCGCCGGCGTCGCGATCTGGTTGGGATCGTCGAGCGTGCCCGTCGGCACCCACCACCCGAACGAGCCGCGCATCGCGACGTAGAACACCGTGACGTACGCGAAGCCGAACGCCGCGAGGGCGTACCCCGCGAGGATGCGTCGCGCGATCGGCGGCGCGCCGGCGAACCGCGGGTACGCGAACCAGTCGTAGTGCTCCGGGAACGCGCGCCGCGCACACACCTCCGCGGCCGCGATGGCGAGCATCACCCAGACGCCCGCCGCCGCCCCGCTCGCGACCGCGCCGAGCGCGACCCGCGCGACCAGCGTCCCCGGCGCCGTCGCCGTGTCGTAGTCGAACCACGCGAGCGGCAGCCCGTTGATGGCCGCCGCCGCCATCAGCACCCCGACCGTCCCGCCGACCATCGCGGCCGGCCGCCACCGCACGCGGTGTACGCGCGCGTTGGTCACCAGCGCGCCGATCGCGCCCAGCACGAACACGAACAGCACGGGGTAGGGAAGCAGCGCGAGCGTGTCGTTGGACGCGCGCATCTCGGCGTACCGCCGGTTCCACGCATCCGGCAGATCGGCGTACACGTGCACCGCGAGCGGCTCAGCGCCGTACCGCCCCACGAACGGCGTCGCGGCGAGCGGCGCCGCGCCCGCATCCTGCCCGACCAGCGGGCGCGCGCCGCCGCGGAGCACGTCCGCCGTCGCTGGCCCGGTGACCGTCACGTCCGCGCGCAGCGGCGCGTCGCCGATGCGCGCGCCGACCCGCTCGTAGCGGTACGTGCGGTCCACCCGCGCGCTCCGCGGCTGTGTGACGACCGAACGCCCCGTCAGGCGCCACCGCGTGACGTCCTGCGACCCCCATCGCGCGAGCGCGACATCGGCCGCGAGGCGCCCCGCGGTGTCGGTGACGAGCGGCCGCGGCTCCGCTTCCGGGATCCGCCGCGCGAGCCCCACCACCCGCCCGTCCGGGGCGAACGCGACCTGCGTTTCGTGCACGTCGCCCGGGCGGTAGAGGCGCACGACCCAGCGGTACAGCGGTAGGTCGCGCCCGTGCGCGAGCGCACGCACCGAGTCCGCGCCGCCGGCCGTGAAATCGACGTACGTACTGAGCGAATCATCACTCTGGAACTGCGCCGCCGCGTCGGCGCGCGCGGGGGCGAACCCGGCCGCGGCCGCGAGGGAGCGCGCGCGCGCGATCGCCCCCGCGCGGTCGAGCGTGAGACCCACGTCGACCATCGGGTACGCGCGGGCGAACAGGCCGACGGTCGCGGCGACACAGAGCAGCGTCCCGAGCAGGACGGCGAGAGAGCGGAGGTGACGCATGGCGGAAGATTATTCGCGCGCCTGACACGCCGCCCGGCCCCCCGTTTGCGCGGTGCGCGCGCATGATCCTGCAATCCGATGTCGTCGACGACGCGCGCTTCCAGGCCGCGGAATACGCCACCCGCGTCGTATTCAGCTGGCTCCGCCTCGGCGTCGAGACCGTCGGCGCGCTCGTCATCGCGGCTACTTCCTCGGTCGCGAGATGCGCGAGGAAGCGTCGCGTCTGACCGCGGCCGGCGCGTCGCCCGCGGCCGCCGTGCATCGCGCGACCGGGGCTACGCCGCGGGCCGCCGGTAACTGACGTGACGACCGCCACCCCGGTCGGCGACGCCCCACACGCGGCGCGGCGCCGCCTTGGCCTGCGTGGCGAATTCGCGCTCGCCGCGCTGCCGACCGCGACCGTGCTGCTCGTGCTCGTCTTCGTCGAGGTGCTCGTTGCTCTGCTCGGTCCGGGCTACGCCGCGGCGGCGGGCGCGATGGTCGCGACGATCGTCGTCATGATCGCCACCGACGCGGTGCACCCCCCGGGCGTGAGCACCGCCCTCTCCTTCGCGCTCGGCGCCGGCCAGACGCGCGCCGTCGTCCTCTTCGGCCTCGCCCTCGGCGTCACGGCCACGCTCGTGTTGATTCAGCAGCTCGCCACGCGACTGCTCGCGCGGCTCTCGCGCTGACTCCGTCCCCTGCCGCCATGCTTCCCGCTGCCATCAACATCGAACGCGCGTTCGACCGCGTGACCGAGCACTGGTCACCCCGAGTGATCGCCGAGCTGAACGGACAGTACGTGAAGGCCGCCAAGCTGCAGGGCGAGTTCGTCTGGCACGACCACGCGGGCGAGGACGAGCTGTTCCTCGTCGTGCGCGGGTCGCTCGCGATTCAGTTCGAGGAGGGCACGGTCACGCTCGGCCCGGGTGAGTGCTGCGTCGTTCCGCGCGGCGTGCGCCACAACCCCGTCGCGGACGACGAGTGTTGGGTGCTGCTCTTCGAGCCCGCCGCCACGCGGCACACGGGCGACGTCGTGAGCGAGCGGACGCGGAGCGTGGCCGAGCAGCTCGCCTAACGGCGGCGTGCGGCGGCGTTCTTCGCGACCGCCTTTCGGGCGGGATTCTTTCGGGCGACCGCCTTCCGGACGACCGCCTTCCCGACGGTCGCCTTCGTCGCCGGAGGCGCCTTTGCCGCCGGGCGCTTCGCCGTGGCCTGCTTGGCGGTTGGTCGCGTGGCGGTTGGTCGCTTGGCAGTCTGCCGCGTGGCGGCCGGACGCTTCGTGACCTGTTTGGCGGTCGCCTTCTTCGCGACCGGCTGTTTTGCGGTCGTCGATCGCGCCGAGGCGCGGCGCTGGATCGCCGGGACGGGCGGCGCGATGGCGTTCAGGTGCTGCCACGTCTCGCCGCGCACGGCCATCGAGATGCGGCCGTGCGAGCACCCCTCCTGCGCCGCGATCTCGCCCACCGTCGCCTTCCCGCTCCGGACGAGGTTCCGGTAGCGGATCACCTTCTTGTCGGTGAGTTGCGCGGCGGGGTGATCGTTCCCCCAGACGCGCGCGCCGCCGCGGCTCACGCGGCCACCGAGCCGCCATCCGTCGCCTCGCCCCCGACCCGCGCGACCTCCTCCGCCGTCAGCTGCAAGCTGGCCGCGGCCACGTTCTCGTCGAGGTGGGCCACGCGCGACGTACCGGGAATGGGAAGCATCACCGGCGAACGTGCGAGCAGCCAGGCGAGTGCCACCTGCCCCGGCGTCACGCCGTGCCGTGTCGCGGCCTGCGCCAGCGCACCACCCGGCTCGGCCAGCTTCCCCGCGACGAGCGGAAACCATGGGATGAAGCCGATCTGCTCCTGCTCGCAATACTCCAGCAGTGGCTCCGCCGTGCGCTCGGCGAGGTTGTAGCGGTTCTGTACGGACGCGATCGGCACCACCCGCCGTGCGGCCTCGACCTCGTCGACCGTCACCTCGCTCAGCCCGACGTGCCGAACCTTGCCCTCGCCGATCAGATCGCCCAGCAATCCGAACTGCTCGTCGGCCGGTACCTGCGGATCGATGCGGTGCAGCTGCCAGAGGTCGATCCGCTCGAGCTTGAGCCGCCGCAGCGACC
>DASWUT010000445.1:0-4936 GCA_036401455.1 Gemmatirosa sp.
GAGCACGCCGTCGATGTAGATCAGCGGCTCGTTGGACAGCGAGAGGCTGTTGGCGCCGCGGATCTGGATGCGCTGGCCGGTGCCGACGCTCCCCGAGACGTCCTGGAGGTTGACGCCGGCGACCTTGCCCTGGAGGACGTCCGTGAACTGCGTGATCGGCCCCTTGGGCAGGCTGTCGACGTTGACGCGCCCGATGTTGGTGCCCGCCTCGAGCCGCTGCTGCCGTTCGCCGGTGATCGCGTTGACGACGACTTCGGTGAGCGCGGCAGCGGCCGCGGCGACGGAGAAGTTGGCGGTGGCCGGCTGGCCCGCGACGACGGTCACGGCCTGCGTCGTCGACCCGTAGCCCACGCGACGCACGCGCACCTGCTGTGCGCCCGCCGGCACACCGGCGATCCGGTAGCGCCCCTGCGGATCGGTGATCGCACCGCGCTGCGTGCCGACGACGGACACCTGCACGTCGGGGATGGGTCGCTGCGTCGCGCGGTCGGTGACCGTGCCGGTGATCGATCCCGCAGTCTGCTGCGCAGACGCGAGCGCGGGGGTGATCGCCGCAGCGATGATCGCCGCGGCCATTCCAACCTTCCTGTCCATGCGAACTCCTCCGTGAGTACGACAGGGTGCGCCAACGCGTGGCGCGGGGGCGTGCTCCTTTCGGGTGCTGTGGGCGCTCGTTGGGTCGCGCGCTGGAGCGCACCGGCACCGAACGGCCGCAGTCCGCCCCCGGCGGTGCGGAGGCGGATCCGGCCGCAGGTCTGACCGAGGTCGCCGCGCTGCTGCGTGGCGTCCTGATCAGACCTGCACCAATCCTTCATGTAGTGAGGGATACCCGAGCAGACGGCGGCGCGTCACAGGTGCTCTGCGATTTGTTCCGTTCGGTAGCTCGGGCGGCGCTCCGTGGCGTGGCCGGACGGGGCAGGCGCGTACGAAGGTTGCAACCGGCCGCCGCATGCTCGTCGACCGATCCTGCCGGACGCGCGTCCGCCTCGCGCGCGCCGCGCGTCCGCGCCGCGTCCTCGCGGCCGCTGCGCTCGCCTGCGGCGAAGTGTTCGGCCGCCGGGGTGCCGCGCAGCTCCCGGCGCTGCCGTCGGCCCAGAGCGCCTTCCCGGCGCCGGGCCTCGCGCTCGCGCTCGACGGCGGGCACGCGGACGGACGAACGGTGCCGGCGATCGCCGGCGCGACCGGGGTGCGTCGCCTGCAGCTCACCGCCGCGGTCGGACTGCCCGGGGGTGTGAACGGCTACGATCGGAGTGGCGTGTCCGCGGGCGGCCGGCTCGCCGCGCGACTGTTCCGCACGACGCGCCTCGGCGTGTCGGCGTTCGCTGGCTACGGCTTCGAGCGGATGCGCGGCCCGGCCTCGTACGGGATCGAGCCGATCGGCTTCGGCCCACCGCCGCCCAGCGCGGAGCGCCCGATCGGGCGCCTGACGCAGGTGCCCGCGGGCATCAGCGCCGGCGTCCGCGGCGTGCTCGGCGACCGGCCGTACGCGGTGTCGGTCGCGCCGATGTACACGTACATGCGCTGGAACATCTCCGACACGACCCGGACGCGAGGCGGGGCACGGCTCGCCGCGCTCGGGGAGATTGCCGTCACCTCCCAGATCGGGTTCGGGGTCGCGGCCGAGTTCGGGAGCGGCGGACCGGCTGGCAGCCCGTATGCGGCGAGCCGGGCCGTGTTCGGCGCGGGACTTTCATACGCCATCCGACGGGTCGTCGCGCGCTGACCGCGCGCGCCCGTCGCCACCTCTGGAGCGCCATCGATGCCGGACCCCGCCCGTCCTCCCGTGCTCGTCGTGGACGACAACCGCGACAACACCGAGATCATCTCCCGCTATCTCGCGATCCGCGGCTACACGGTGACCGTGGCGCACGACGGCGACGAGGCGCTCGCGATCTTCGAGCGCGAGCGGCAACGTCTCGTGCTGCTGGACGTGATGATGCCCGGCCGCGACGGCTGGGAGGTGTGTCGGCTGATGAAGCAGCACCCCACCCTCGGCAAGCGGGTGCGGATCATCATGGTCACCGCGCTCGACGAGTGGGACGACAAGCGGCAGGCGTTGCAGACGGGCGCCGACGACTACGTCACCAAGCCGTTCGATCTACCGAAGCTCGCCGCTGCGGTCGACCGCAACGCGGCGCTCGTGGCGGACGCGCCTGCGGCCCCGTCGGCACCGCCGTCCGGGCCTGCGGGCCCCGGTGACGCACCCGGCGTTGCCGCGTAGGAGCGCGTCGCCGCGTTCGTTAGCTTCGCCAGCATGGCCGGTTCCCCTCCGCACGACACCCCGCCCGCGACGTCTCCCTCGCAGTACGCTCCCGTCCTCCTCACCGACGACACCAGCGACGCGCCGGCCGCGGCCGCGGTGACGCTTGGTGGCTGGCGCGTCGCGCGGCTCGCGGACCGTGCGCTCGCCGACGCGGTCGCGGCAACGCCCGAGGCGCGCGCGGTCGTCGTCACCTCGGACAACCCGAACGCGATGCGCGACGTCGTTGCCGCGGCCCGGCGCGCGGGCGTGGCTGTCGTCGTCGGGTGTGCCGACGAGACTGCGCGCCGCCGCGCGGCCGAGGTGCAGGCGGACGACTGGTACCTCACGCCCGGCACGGGCGACGAGTTGGCGGCGCGCGTGCGCACGGCGATCACGCGCGCGATGCCCGGCGGCGCGGCGGCATCGCACGACCGGATCGAACTCGCCGAGTACGAGCACCTGCTCTACGATCAGCGCACCGGGCTGCCGACGCTGCCCGTCGCGATCGAGCGGTCCCGCGCGGCGATCAAGGAGCGCGGCGAGGTCGTCGTGCTCTACCTCAACTTCGTGCGCTACTCGAAGCTCGAGGAGATCTACGGCTGGGAGAAGCTCGACGCGGTGCTCGAGACGACGGCGGAGGCCGTGCGGGAGTTCATCGACGGAAGCGCGCTGTCGGGGTCGCGGGCGCTCGTCACGTTCATGAACGACGCGGACGTCGTGCTCTTCCACGTCCCAGCCAAGGGACGCGCAGCCGCGACCGACGCCGAGATCACCGAGCTCACGAGCGGGCTCTCGGCGCGCGTCGCGGCGCGGCTCGAGGCAGAACACGGCGAGGACGTCGCGGCGCTGTTCGACATCTACATCGGCGTCGCGCACGTGTACTACAACGCGAAGGTGCGCCTCGAGCGGTTGATGTACCGCGGGATCCGCGAGGCGTCCAACGCGGCGAAGAGCGTCGAAGAGCGCGAGCGGGCGCGCAAGGTCGCCGACCTCCGCACGAGCCTGCGCGATCGACTGGTCTACGTCGACTACCACCCGATCGTCGAGGCGTCGACGAAGCGCGTGTTCGGCTACGAGGCGCTCGCACGCGGGCGCATGCGATCGCTGCGCAGCCCCGAGGTGATGTTCGAGGTGGCGGCGGAAGCCGACCTGCTGTGGGAGCTGAGCCGCCTGTGCCGCGCGCGCGCGGTCGAGGGGATGGGCGCGCACATGGCCGACGGCGAGCTGCTCTTCCTGAACGTCGACCCGCAGGACTTCGCCGACCCCGAGTTCACCGAGCAGGCGTTAGGCGTGGACGACCCGCGGCGCGTCGTCATCGAGATCACCGAGCGCACGGCGATCAAGGACTACCCGAAGTTCCGGGGCCGGCTCAAGGCCTTTCGCGAGGCGGGGTTCCGCTTCGCGGTGGACGACGCGGGCTCGGGCTATGCCGGGCTCGGCTCGATCGCGAACCTCGAGCCGGACTTCATCAAGCTCGACATGTCGCTCATCAACTGCATCGACGCGAACTTCATCAAGCAAAACCTCGTCGAGACGATGGTGAAGTTCGCGAACGATCAGGGCGCGATGGTGATCGCCGAGGGCGTCGAGCGCGCCGAAGAGTTCGAGGCGGTCCGAGGGTTGGGCGTGCACCTCGTGCAGGGCTTCTTTCTGCACCGGCCCGAAGGGCACTGACGCGCGCGGGTGTCGGCCCGCGCGGTGGTCAGCGCGCGATGGTCAGCTCGCGTTGCCTAACAGATCGCGGACCAGCGCCCAGGTTCGCCGATCCGCGCCGAGCCCGCCCTCGACGACCGCGCGCGCCGCGGCGCCCGCCTGCTCGCGCAGCATTTCACTCGTACGCCAGCGCCGCAGCAGTTCGGCGAGCGTGCGCCCGCTCGGCGCCGCGTCCGCGCCGCCGGCCGCGATGAGCAGCCCCGCGTCGCGGCTGTTGCCGTGTCGCGGGCCGAACGCGACGGGCACGCCGAACGCGGCGGGTTCGAGCACGGAGTGCAGCCCGGCGGCGTGAAAGCCGCCGCCGACGAAGGCGGCGTCTGCTGCGGCGTACAACTCCGCGAGGACGCCGACGCGATCGACGAGGACGACGTCGGCGTCGCGGGCCGCGTCCGGATCGTGGAGCAGGGCGGACCACAGGACGCGACGCAATCCGTTGGACGCGACCCACTGCTCGAGCGAGGCGAGGTGCGCGGGCGTCGGCTCGTGCGGGGCGAGGATCAGACGCGCGCGCGCGTCCTGGCGACGGAGCGTCAGCCACGCGTCGCCGAGCGGGCCCTCGTCGGCCGGCCACGTGGAGCCGGCGACCAGGGTGAAGCGTGCGTCGCGCGCGGCGGAGCCGCCGCCGAGGCGCGAATCGGCGAGCACGGCGAGGGCCGCCGCCGCGTCGGGCGGGAGCGCGAGCGCCCGCGCGCGCTCCCAGACCTGGTCGTAGCGCGTGTCGCCGGTGACCTCGACCCGGTTGCGCCTCACGCCGAGCGTGACCAGGCGGTCGGCGTCCGCGCCGTCGATCGCGCCAACGCGGTCGAGCGCGCGGTAGGCGTCATGCAGCAGCAGGCCGGCGACGCGTCCGCGCCGCCCCGCGCCGGGCGCGAGCGTCGCGCTCACGAGGCCGAGCCGGACGCCGCGGGCGGCCGCGCGCGCGACGAGCGTCGGCCACACGTCGAGCTTGCTGAAGACGAGCGCCGTGGGGCGGAGCGCGTC
>DASWUT010000446.1:0-2735 GCA_036401455.1 Gemmatirosa sp.
GGCCGCGATGCGTGCTGTGGTGCCCAACCCCGGGCACCGTTTGCGCGCGGCGACCTTTGGGCAGGCCACGCTCTACGCGGCCGACGATGCGCGCACGCCGACGGTGCCGAGCGCGTCGCTCGTCACGCGCGGTGGAGGAACCGTGGTGTACGTGGAGGACGCACCCGGGCGCTACCGTCGCCGCTCGGTGACCGTGGGTGAGGACGACGGCACCTATGCGACGATCGTGCGCGGCCTGCAGCCCGGCGAGCGCGTGGTCGCGAAGGGAAGCCTGCTCGTCGATGCGCAGGCCGAGCGGCAGGCGACCGCCGGCGCCGGCGCCGAGGGAGGAGAGGCGGGCACATGATCGGCCGCATCGCGCGGTGGGCGCTCGCCCACCGCATCACCGTGCTCGGCGTGACGCTGCTGCTGATCGCCGCCGGGGTGCGCGCGTTTCAGGCGCTTCCCGTCGAAGCGTTCCCCGACGTGCAGGACGTGCAGGTCCAGGTCATCACGCCGTGGACCGGGCACGCCGCAGAGGAGATCGAGAAAGTCGTGACGCTGCCGGTCGAACGGCAGATGAACGGTCTGCCCGGCCTTACCAACCTGCGCTCGATCTCGATGTTCGGGCTGTCGGTGGTGACGATGACGTTCGAGGACGGCACCACCGACTACTTCGCGCGGCAGCAGGTGCTCGAGCGGCTGCAGCAGGCCACGCTGCCCAACGGCGTGCAGGCGTCGCTCGGTCCGCTCTCCAACGCCACCGGCGAGATCTACCGATACACGGTCACCGGTCCGCTGCCGCTGACGGAGCTCAAGGCGCTCGAGGACTGGACGATCGAGCCCGCGATCCGCACGGTGCCCGGCGTGGCCGACATCACCTCGTTCGGCGGCCAGGTGAAGCAGTACCAGATCGACGTCGACCCCGAGCGGCTGGCCGCGTACGGCGTCACGCTGCCGCAGGTGGAGCAGGCGGTGGCCAACGCGAACGCGAACGCGGGCGGCGGCTACCTCTCGCACGGATTCGAGAAGCAGGTCGTGCGCGGCGTCGGGCTCCTGTCCAATCCGCGAGACATCGAGGCCGTGAGTGTCGCCACGCGCACCGGGGTGCCCGTGCGCGTGGGCGACGTGGGCCGCGTGACCGTTGGCGGCGCACCGCGCGAGGGAATCGTCGCGAAGGACCGCGCGGACGACGTCGTCGAGGGCATCGTCCTCATGCGCAAGGGCGAGAACGCGATGGAGGTGCTGAAGGGCGTGCGCGCCAAGGTCGCGGAGATCAACGCCACGGTGCTCCCGCCAGGCGTGCGGATGACGCCGTTCTACGACCGGGCGACGCTCGTCAATCACACCGTCCACACGGTCGAGGAGAACCTCGCCGTCGGGGCCGGGCTCGTGCTGCTCATTCTCGTCGTCTTCCTCGGCGATTTCCGCGCGGCGCTCATCGTCGGGCTCGTGATTCCGCTGTCGCTCCTCTGCGCGTTCATCCTGATGGAGGTCGGGCACGTCTCGGCCAACCTCATCTCGCTCGGCGCGGTCGACTTCGGGATCATCGTCGACGCGGCGGTGGTGATGGTCGAGGCGTTCCTCGTGCGGCTGGCGCTCGCGCCACGCGACGAAGGGGCGAAGCGGCTCCCCGACGGCGAGAAGCGCTGGCTGCTGGCCGACGTCGCCGGGCAGATGGGGCGGCCGATCCTGTTCGCGAAGGCGATCGTGATCACGGCGTTCCTCCCCATCTTCACCTTCCAGCGGGTCGAGAAGCGCATCTTCTCGCCGATGGCGTTCACGCTCACATTCGCGCTGTTGGGCTCGCTCGTGCTGACGCTGACGCTGATCCCGGTGCTGTCGTCGTGGGGGCTGCGCCCGGGCAAGCTCGACGCCGATGGGCACCCCGAAGAGACGCGTGCGACGCGGTGGCTCGTGCGCGGCTTCACGCCGGTGCTCGATGCCGCGCTCCGCCACGGGCGCGCACTCGTGCTCGGCGCGCTCGTGCTGCTCGCCGGATCGCTCGCGTTAGGCGCGAAGCTCGGCACGGAGTTCCTGCCGGCGCTCGACGAGGGCAACATCTGGCTCACGGTGACGATGCCCGTGGGAATCTCGCTCGAGGCGGCCAAGAACGTCGAGCGCGAGGTGCGCCGCGTGCTGCTCTCGTACCCGCAGGTCGCGCAGGTCGTGAGCCAGCTCGGCCGCCCCGACGACGGTACCGACGCCAAGGGCTCCAACAACCTCGAGGTGCTGGCCGACCTCAAGCCGAAATCGGCGTGGGGACCGATTCACGACAAGGAGGAACTCGTCGCGCGCATGGGGCACCAGCTCGAGGCGATCCCGGGTGTCGACCTCAACTTCTCGCAGTACATCAAGGACAACGTCGACGAGGCGCTGTCGGGGGTGAAGGGCGAGCTGGTCGTGAAGATCTTCGGCCCCGACCTCGCCACGCTGCAGCAGAAGGCCGACGAGGTCGAGCAGGTGCTCGCCGGCGTGCGCGGCGTCGCGGACCTCGGCACCGAGCAGCAGTTCGGGCAGCCGCAGGTGCGCTTCGAGGTCGACCGCGCGGCCGCGGCACGCTACGGCCTGGCCGTGTCCGACGTGAACGACGCGATCGAGACCGCCGTGGGTGGCCGGGCGGTGACGCAGCTACTCGAGGGCGACCGCGTGTTCGACGTGCGCGTGCGCTACGCGGGCGCTGCGCGCGACAACCAGGCCGCGCTCGAGCACCTCGCGGTGAACACGTCCGACGGGCGCACGGTGCCGCTCGCCGC
>DASWUT010000447.1:0-8915 GCA_036401455.1 Gemmatirosa sp.
CTCCCGGCGCCGCCGGACGAGCTTCTCGGGCTTGTACCGGCGCAGATCTTCGAGCTGCCGGACGAGCACCTCCTTCAGCCGCGCCGCGGTCGCCTCGGGGTCCGCGTGCGCACCGCCCGCGGGCTCGGGGATGATCTCGTCGATGA
Organism: Gemmatirosa sp.; assembly: GCA_036401455.1. Classification (GTDB taxonomy): domain Bacteria; phylum Gemmatimonadota; class Gemmatimonadetes; order Gemmatimonadales; family Gemmatimonadaceae; genus BPUI01. Next base: position 147 of record DASWUT010000447.1, read on the forward strand.
CGCGCAGCTCGTACAGGTCGGGCGCGGTGATCTTCAGCGCGTCCGCGGCGCGGGCGCGGGTCTCGGGGCTCTTGCCGTCCTTCCAGAGGATCGCCGCGCACCCCTCGATGGTGATCACCGAGTACACCGCGTTCTCGAGCATCAGCACGCGGTCGGCGACGCCCAACGCGAGCGCGCCACCGGACCCGCCCTCGCCGATCACGGTCGCGACGATCGGCACGGTGAGCCCCGCCATCTCGAGCAGGTTGCGCGCGATCGCCTCGCTCTGGCCGCGCTCCTCGGCGCCCATCCCGGCCCACGCGCCCGGCGTGTCGATCAGCGTGACCACCGGCACCTCGAACTTCTCGGCCAGCTTCAGGAGGCGGAGCGCCTTCCGGTAGCCTTCGGGGTGCGCCATGCCGAAGTTGCGACGCAGGTTCTCGCGTGTGTCGCGCCCGCGCTGGTGGCCGATCACCATCACGCTCTCGCCGTCGAGTCGGGCGAAGCCGCCGACGATCGCCTCGTCGTCGCGGAAGGCGCGATCGCCGTGCAGTTCGATCCAGTCGGTGAAGATCAGCCGGATGTAGTCGAGCGTGAACGGGCGCTTGGGATGCCGCGCGACCTGCACGCGCTGTATCGGCGTGAGGTTGCGATAGATGTCGACGCGCAGGTCGGAGAGCTTCCGCTCGAGCGGCGCGATCTCGTCCTGCACGTCGAGCGCGCGGTCGTCGGCGACGCGCTTGAGATCGTCGATCCGCTGTTCCAGCTCGACGAGCGGCTTCTCGAAGTCGAGGACGGGGGTGGCCATTGGTGTTTGTTAGGAACCGCGGACGAGCTTGACGCGCTCGTCGCCGAGCAGGGCGCGGAGCTCACCGAGCGCGGCGTTGGACGCGGCGACGGTGAGCGAGCGCGAGCGGAACCGCGCGGCGGCGCCGCCCGTTGCGTCGCGCCAGCGCAGCTCGAGCGCGGCGGTGCCCGGGTAGTGGGCGCACGCGGCCCGCACGTCGGCCATCACGCCCGGCGTGAGGTCCGCCCCCGCCGCCAGCTCGATCGCGACCGCGACCGCGCCGTCCAGCCGCTTCTCGGCGAGCGGGCTGATCTTCTCGACGATGAACGTCGGCGTCTCCGCGTCCTGGTCACGGCGCGAGTAGCCGCCCTCGACGAGCACGGGCACGTCGGTCTTCACGCGGTCCGCGAGCACGCTCCACGCCTCGGGGAAGACGAGGACCTCGGTCGCGCCCGAGAAATCCTCGAGGATCAGGCGGGCGAACTCCGACCCACTCCGCTTGCTGATCTGCCGCTTACACGACGTGATCACGCACGCGAGGACGATCTTGTTAGGCGTCCAGCTCCCGAGCTCCGCGATCTTGTGCGTCCCGAACAGCTCGGCTTCGGCGCGGAACGGCTCCAGTGGATGCCCCGAGACGTAGAAGCCGAGGATCGCCTTCTCGGCCGCAAGGCGATCGCTCTCGCTCCACGGTGGCAGGTGCGGCAGCGTGGGGCGGGGCGCCGGCTTCGCGCTCGCCGCGTCGCCGGCCAGTGGGTCGCCGCCGAGGAGGCCGAACAGTGAACCCTGCCCGGTCGCGGCCTCCTGCTGCTTGAGCGACGCTTCCTGCATCGCATGGTCGAGCGCGGCGAGGTACTGCGCGCGATGCCCACCGATCGTATCGAGCGCGCCGGCGTGAATCAGCGCCTCGAACACGCGCTTGTTGCAGGCCCGGAGGTCGACGCGTTCGACGAAGTCGAAGAAGTCCGTGTACGACCCGTCCTTCGCGCGCGCGCCGAGGACCGAGTCGACCGCGCCCTCGCCGACGTTGCGCACGGCGCCAAGCCCGAAGCGGATCTTCGTGTCGGCGATGACGGTGAACTTGTAGCCGCTCTCGTTCACGTCCGGCGGCAGGACCTCGAGCCCCATCTCGCGCGCCTCGGCGACGTACTTGACGACGCTGTCGGTGTCGCCGATGCAGCTGGAGAGGAGCGCGGCCATGAAGTCGGCCGGGTAGTTCGCCTTGAGGTACGCGGTCTGGTACGAGAGAACGGAATACGCGACCGAGTGCGACTTATTGAACCCGTAGCGCCCGAACGTCTCGATCTGCCCGGCGAGCTCCTCGATCACGCCGCGGCCGTGGCCCTTGGCGATCGCCTTCTCGGTGAACTTGCCCAACTCCGCGCGGATCAGCTCTGCGTCCTTCTTGCCCACCGCCTTGCGCAGCACGTCCGCCTCGGCGAGCGAGATCCCCGCGAGCGTCTGCGCGATGCGCATCACCTGTTCCTGATAGGTGATCACGCCCTGCGTCTCGCGGAGGATCGGCTCGAGCTCGGGGAGCGCGTAGCTGACCGGCTCCTCGCCGCGCTTGCGCCGGATGTAGACCTTGTGCATCCCCGTGTCGAGCGGGCCGGGGCGGAGCAGGGCGTTGCTCGCGACGAGGTCGTCGAATCGGTCGCAGCGCATCTGCCGCAGCACGTCGGTCGCGAGCGGCGACTCGAACTGAAAGACGCCGGCCGTGCGCCCGGAGCGCAGCATCTGGTACGTCTTCGGATCGTCGAACTCGAGCGCGTCGAGGTCGAGCGCCTCGCCCGTCCGCCGCTCGATCGAGACGAGCGCGTCGTGGATGACGGTGAGCGTGGTCAGCCCGAGGAAGTCCATCTTGAGCATGCCCGCCTTTTCGAGCGCGGTCATGTCGTACTGCGCGACGGTCACCTTCTCGTCGCCGTCGCCGCCGCCCGCACCCTTGCTCGCCTGGGTGCAGACGGGCACGAACTCGTGCACGGGGCCGGGCGCGATGACGACGCCGGCCGCGTGCACGCCGGTGTGGCGGCTGAGGCCTTCGAGCGCGACGGCGTAGTCGAGCAGCTCGCGGTAGCGCGCGTCCTCCTTGTAGAAGCGCGCGACGTCGGGCACCTGCGCGATCGCCTCCTCGACGGTGAGCGAGAAGTTGGGCGCGTTGGGGATGAGCTTGGCCAGCGCATCCGTCTCGGCCGGAGTGAAGCCGAGCACGCGGCCGACGTCCTTCACGGCGGCGCGCGACTTCATCGTCCCGAACGTGACGATCTGGCAGACGCTCTCGCGGCCGTACTTCTGCCGCACGTAGTCGATGACCTCGCCCCGGCGCTCGAAGCAGAAGTCGACGTCGACGTCGGGCATCGAGACGCGTTCCGGGTTGAGGAAGCGCTCGAACAGCAGATCGAACTTGAGCGGGCAGACGTTGGTGATGCCTAACGCATAGGCGACGAGCGAGCCTGCCGCCGAGCCGCGTCCGGGACCGACCGGAATGCCGCGGTCGCGCGCGGCGGCGATGAAGTCGGCGGTGATGAGGAAGTAGCCCGCGTACCCGGTCTGCAGGATCACGCCGAGCTCGTACTTCAGGCGCTGCTCGACCTCGTCGGAGAGCGTCGCGCCGTAGCGCGCGTGCGCGCCCTCGGTGGCGAGCTTGACGAGCAGGTCGTTCTCGGTCTCGACGCCGGCGGGGAGCGGGAAGCTCGGCACGTGGTACTTTTTCCCGAACTGCACGTCGACCTCGTCCGCGATGCGGAGCGTGTTCTCGAGGACGTCCCGGCGGTCGGTGAAGCGGGCGGCCATCTCCGGGTGGCTCTTGAAGTAGAGCCCCCGGTCGTAGTGCATCCGGTTCTGGTCCTTGACGTCCTTGCCGATCCCGATGCACAGGAGGACGTCGTGCGCGTCGTGGTCGGTTTCCTTGAGGAAGTGCGCGTCGTTGGTCGCGATGACGGGCAGCCCGAGGTCCGCGCCGAGCGTAAAGATGCGCTCGTTGAGCCTGGCCTGGCCCTCGCTGTCGTGCGCCTGGACTTCGAGGTAGTAGCGGTCCTTGAAGACGTTGGCGTACCACTCCGCCGCTTCGCGCGCCGCGTCCCAGCGGTCGTCCATGAGGTGCCCGGCGACCTCGCCCGCGAGGCACGCGCTCGAGACGATGATCCCCTCGCTGTGCGCGGCGAGCAGCTCGCGGTCGACGCGCGGCTTGACGTAGAATCCTTCGAGGTAGGCGAGCGACGAGAGCTTGACGAGGTTCTTGTAGCCGACCGCGTCGCGCGCGAGCAGGACGAGGTGATGGTACGGCTTGGCACCGGGCGCGGGGCGGGCGCGATCGTGGCGCGAGCCCGGCGCGACGTACGCCTCCATCCCGAGGATCGGCTTGAGCTTCGCCTTCTTCGCGTGCTCCTGGAACTCCCACGCCGCGTGCATGTTGCCGTGGTCCGTCACGGCGAGCGCCGGCATCTCGAGCTCCTGGGCGCGACGGATCAGCGAGTCGATCCGGTTGGCACCATCCAGGAGCGAGTACTCGGAATGGCAGTGCAGGTGTACGAAGCTCATCGTCCTCGAAGGTTAGCGCGGCCGACCGCGCGCCGCCATTCCTGCCTGATCGCGCGGCCAGTCTCGTAACGTTCTACATGGCAACAGCTTACGCTCGCCTCTGGCGACGGCGCCTGATCTGGGCGCTCGCCGGACTCGCTGCGCTCGTCGCGGTGCTGCTCGTCGGTACGACGGACGGCCGCTGGCTCCTGCGGGCCGGGTGGGAAGAGGGGCGCATCCTCGCGCGGCGCCGGCCGATCGCGGACGTCGCGCGCGGGGGCCCGCGCGAGGCGGTGGACGCGCGGACGCGCGGCAAGCTGCAGCTCGTGCTCGCCGCGCGCACGTTCGCCGCGGATTCGCTCGGCCTCAAGGCGGGGCGCTCCTTCGAGTACTACACGGACATCGGGCGCGACACGCTCCTGCTGCTGCTCACCGGGGCGCGGCGCGACACGCTCGCGCCGGTGACGTGGTGGTTCCCGGTGGTCGGGCGCGTGCCGTACAAGGGGTTCTTCGACGCCGCGGCGGCCCGTCGTGCGCGCGACGGCCTGCTGCACGGCGGCTACGACGCCTACCTCCGCCCGTCGTCGGCGTTCAGCACGCTCGGCTGGTTCGACGACCCGCTGCTCAACACGGCGATCGTCGGCGACTCGGTGGACCTCGCCAACACGGTCATCCACGAGCTCACGCACAACACGTTCTACGCGCCGAGCCAGGCGGCCTTCAACGAGAGCTTCGCGAGCTTCGTCGGTGCGCGCGGGGCCGAGCGGTTGTTTCGTGCGCGGGGCGACACGGCGGCGGCCGCGGCGGCGGCGCGGCGGTGGGCGGACGAGCGTACGCTCGGCGACTTCTGGGCGGCGTTAGGCCGTTCGGTCGATTCGGCGTACGCGGCGCACCCGGGGGGAGACTCGACGGCGCGCGCCGCGCGGCTCGCCGCCCGCGCGGCGGTGACCGTCGCGGCGCGGCGCACGCTCGCGGACAGCGTCGTGCCGCGCCTCGTCGACCCGCGCCGTACGCGCGGCGGGCCGGCCGCGCTCGCGCGTTGGGCGGCGCGCACTCCGCTCGATAACGCGGCGCTGCTCGCGCGGCGGACGTACGCGCGCGAGCTGTGACTGTTCGACGGCGTCTACGCGCGCGAGGGCGAGGACCTGCGGCGGAGCGTGGCGCGGCTCATCGCTCTCGCGAAGTCGGATTCGAAGGACCCGTACGGCGCGGTACGGCGCTGGGTGGCGCGAGGCTCGTCGTAGGGCGACGTGGACCCCCGCGTCCGCGGGGCTCCATCCGTGCCAGACGCGAGCGCGAACTGCGCTACCGTCGCTTCTTCGACTCGTTGCGCAACGAATTCATCATCCACTGCGCGAACCCTGACGGCTGATGACGCTCCTCGCGCCATGGGTCGCCGTGGTTGTGGTACCCGTTCTGCTCCCAGAACCCCGGCGCGTCGCTCCGCCGCACCTCGATTCCCGTCACCCACTTCGCGCTTTTCCAGAAGTACAGGTGCGGCACGACGAGCCGCACGGGCCCGCCGTGCTCCGCCGCGAGCGGCGCGCCGTCGTGCGCCCAGGCCAGCAGGTTCTCCGCGCGGTCGAAGTCGGCGAGGGGCAGGTTGGTCGTGAATCCCTGCGCCGCCTTGACGCTCACGAATGCAGCTTCTGCGGTCGGCCGCGCGCGGCGCAGCAACTCCTGCACGCTCACGCCCGTGAAGCGATTGTCGAGCCGACTCCAGCGCGTCACGCAGTGGATGTCGCACACGGTGTCCTGCGTCGGCAGCGCGCGCAGTTCGTCGAGCGAGAGCCGGAACGGCGCCTCGACGAGCCCCGTGACCTCGAAGCGCCACGCCGCCGGGTCGACGTCGGGTACGTCGCCGTAGTGCAGCACGGGCCACTTGAGGGTGCGCACCTGCCCGGGCGGGATGCGCGCGGTGCCGGGGGTGCGGACGTCGCGCGTGATCGTCGCGCCGTCCGGGGGGATGGCTGCCGGCGGATCGGGTGCGGGCGTCGCGTCGGGCATCGGACCGGGAACGAGATCAGGAACGCGCAAATAACATGGCGTTCCCCATGCGCCACGCGCCAGCCAGCGCCGTACCTTTGCGCGCATGCCCGAAGAAGCCGAAGTCGACCTCGACGCGGTGCACGAACACGTGCACCATGAAGCCGAACACGAGGGCGCGGGCCTGACGCGCCGGATCGCGCTGTCGACGTCGGTGCTCGCCGCGCTCGCCGCGGTGAGCTCGCTGCAGGCTGGCGGCACGGTGAACGAGGCGCTCGCGCTCAAGACGGAGGCGACGCGCTACCAGGCCGAAGCGTCCGACCAGTGGTCGTACTACCAGGCGAAGGGGATCAAGGCCGCGGTCGCCCAGGCGGCGGCCGCGTCGTGGAGCGCGGCGGGGAAGGCGCCGCCCGCCGCGCTCGCCGCCGCGCCCGCCCGGTACGCACACGACCAGGACAGCGCCCGCACCGCCGCCCTCGCGAAAGAGCATGCGCGCGACGAGGTCTCGCGCGAGGCCGACGCACTGATGGCGAAGCACCACGGCTACGCCTACGCCGTCGCCTTGTTTCAGGTCGCGATCGCGCTAGGGGCCGTTGCCGCGCTCACGCGGATGCGCGCGATCTGGCTCGGATCTCTCCTCCTCGGTGGGGTAGGCATTATTCTCGATCTCATTCCCTTGCTGCGCGGCGGCTGACGTCTGGCGCGGCCCATGCCCGCGCCTGCTTCTTCGCGTCATGCCATTCTTTCGTCGCTCGTCCCTTCTCGTCCTCGGCGCCGCCGTGCTCGCCGGCGGCTCCGGGTGCCTTTCGTCCGACACGACCGGCACGACCACGCCGACGCCGGTGGCGAGCCTGCGCATCATCCAGGTGATGGGTGACGCCGGAAATGGGGTGGACTTCTCGGTCGGCGGGATCACGGCGTATACCGGCGTGCCGTTCGGCATCCTCGTGCCGACGACGGGGCAGTACGCGGCCGCGCCGGCCGCGGCGCAGTTCGCGTTCAATGCCACTCGAGTGACCACCCCGTTCTATACCGGGCAGAGCACGCAGCTGCTCGCGAACGGGTACTACACGATCATCGCGTACGGGCGGGTGACGACGGGCGTCACCCCGTCCGGGACTGCTGCGGTCCTCTCTGACACGACCGTCAACTTCCTGGCGGCGTCGCCCAACAACGTCCTGCTCCGCGCGTTCGACGCGATCGATTACGTGACGCCCGGAAGCGGCACCGCGGCCGACGTCTACGTCTACCCGCAAGGGCAGACACGGCCCGCGACCCCCACCTTCGCCGCGGTCGGCTACGGCACCCGCTCGCCCTACGCGACGGTGGCTGCTGGCCCACTGCAGATCGACGTCCTGACCGCGGGCGCCGCGAGCACGGCGGTGCCGCTTTTCTCGACGACGCTCGCGTCGACGGGCGGAATGGTCCGCACCCTGATCCTCAGCGACCCGGCGCCGGCGGCGACCACGGGCTCGGCCGGGTCGGTGGTGATCGTCGCCGATCAGCAGTGATCGGGACGCCGCCCCACCTCCGCGCACGCTCGCCGAAGCTGCCTCCGATGTTGATTTCCCGTTGCGTTCGTCTCGGCGTTGCCATGTCCGCAGTGGCCGCCGTCGCCGGATGCCGCTCCAACGAGACCACGGGTCCCGTGACCGGGACCGCGCCGACGGCGGCGTTCGTTCGCGTCGTCCAGGCGATCAGCGACGCAAGCGGTGGGGTCGACCTCGCGTTCAACGGAACCGTCGCCGTGAACGGCGCGCCGTTCGGCAGCTACACACCAGCGGCGTCGGGGACGTACGCGAGGGCGCCGGTAAAGCCGCAGCTCACGCTGTCCGCGACCGGGTCGACGACACCGTTCTACGACAAGCCCGCGTCGACGCTCGCCGCGAATGCCCCGTACACGATCGTCGCGCTCGGGCGGCTCACGCCGGGCGCGGCGCCGGCCGCGACGGCCACCGTCCTCGCCGACACGACCACCGCGGCCAACGGCGCGGTGCTCGTCCGGGTGTTCAACGCCCTGAGCTACATCGACGCGCCGACCGGGTCGAAGGTCGACGTGTACGTCTACCCGCAGGGCGCGCAGCGACCCTCTGCCCCCGACGCCACCGCGCTCGCCTTCAACGCCGCGGCGCCGTACCTGACGCGCACGGGGGGCAACTTCATCATCGACGTGTTCCAGGCGGGTGCACCGAGCGACCGGCCGCCGCTGTTCTCGGCGTCGTTCGCCGGCGGCCCGGCCGCGGTGCGCACCGTGATTCTGCTCGACCCGGTCGCGACCGCACAGCCGGGGACGTCCGCGTACGTCGGGAGCGCGCTCGTCCTCAGCGACCAGAACTGACGGGCGTGGGCACGACGCCAGCGGTCTCGACGCCAGCCGTCGCGTGCTCGCCTGGCACGCGGGCGCGGAGGTCGGCGACGTCGACCCAACTCGGCGTTAGGCCGAATACGCGAGCGAGCGAACCGCTGACGGCCGATCCGACGTGCGCCAGCGTCGCGCC
>DASWUT010000448.1:0-2089 GCA_036401455.1 Gemmatirosa sp.
GAACGGGGTGCGGGTGGGCACGGTCACGCTCAGCGCGGCCGACCAGGCGTACTTCGGCGGGCGCGGCGGCTACATCGGCCTCGTCGACGTCGGCGCGAGCGGCGCCACCTTCGACAACTTCGGCGGCGGCACCGTGACGCCGTAGCCCCACCGTGTGCGCGCGGCGTTCCGGGATCCGGAACGGCGCGCGCACGCCGCGCCGGGCCGCGCGTGCGCGCTCCCGCCCGCGGCACGACACGGTCGCGGAATATTTGGTGGTCTCGACGGGTCGCTGCACGACCTCCCGGTCAGCAGCGGGGAGCAGCACGGTTGGGCGGTGGACGACCGGGTACCCGGTGGCTGGACGGCTACCGAGCAGGACGAGATCTGGGCGCGATGACGTCGGAGCGGGTCCTTCTCGCACGATTGCGTGCCACGCGCTGCGTGCGCGTCCGTTCCACCCCGAATGTGCCCGTTCACCGCGTCGCGGCGGCTCCCTCTCTGAAAAAGGCTGAGCGCGGCACCGCTGCACCGACGCGTCCCTCTTACAAGACGGACATGTTTACCAAGTAAATGACGCTTCGAATTGCGCGCACGGCTGATAACGCGTCTTATCGTTTGTGCCGAATCTGTCGCGTGTCCGGGCGGCAGCCGAGGCGGGGCGTGGGGCCGCCGCGCGGGACCGGCGACACCGTCTGGCAACACGCCGGCGGGGTCGGCAACGTTTCGGCCCACCGCGATCGCCGGCGTGCGCGTACGTTCGGCGCCCATGACACGCCCCATGTCGACCCCGGTCCGCCGCTGGCGCGAAACGCCGCCGCGGTACTCGCCGCCGGCCCCGCCGGGGACGCCGACGCGGCCCGCGCCCCGGCTCTTCGGCGAGCTGCGGCGTGTGCTGCGCCTCCGGCACTACAGCCGACGGACAGAAGCGTCGTACGTCGGCTGGGTGCGGCGCTTCGTCCGGTTCCACCACCGCCAGCACCCGCGTGCGCTCGGGGCCCACGACGTCGAGCGGTTTCTCTCGCACCTCGCCGTCGACGGCGGCGTCGCGCCGAGCACCCAGAACCAAGCCTTCGCGGCGCTCCTCTTCCTGTACCGCGACGTGCTCGGCCTGCCGCTGACCATCTCCGAGGCGGCGGTCCGCGCGAAGCACCGGCCGCGCGCGCCAGTGGTGCTCACGCGCGACGAGGTGTGGCGGGTGCTGGACGCCTTCGACGCGCGGGCCCGCGTGCCGGCGCTGGTGGCGGCCCTGTTGTACGGGGCGGGGCTGCGGCTGTGCGAGGCGTTGTCGCTCCGGGTGCAGGACGTCGACCTCGGCCGAGGCGAACTCGTGGTCCGCGCGGGCAAGGGCGGGAAGGACCGCCGGACCGTGCTGCCCGCGGCGGCGGCCGCGGATCTCGGGGCGCACCTCGGTCGGGTGCGGCGGCTCCAGGCACGCGATGCGGCCGCCGGCGTCGTGGTGCCGCTGCCGCACGCGCTCGCGCGCAAGTACCCGGCCGCCGCGACCGCGTGGTCGTGGGCCTGGGTGTTCCCGGCGCGGCGCGTCTACGGCGCCCCGGACGGGCGGCGGCTCCGCCTCCCGCTCCACCCCTCGGCGGTGCAACGGGCCGTGAGCGCGGCGGTCCGCGCGGCGGGGATCGCCAAGAAGGCGAGCGGGCACACGCTGCGCCACAGCTTCGCAACGCACCGACTCGAGGACGGCTATGACCTGCGCACCGTGCAGGAGTTGCTCGGGCACCGCGACGTGCGCACGACGATGCTCTACACCCACGTGCTCGGGGAAGGGGGGCTGGCGGCGCGCAGCCCGGCGGACCGGCCGCGGCCGCTCGTTCCCGCGGTGTCGACGCGCGGGCCCACCGCGGCCGCGGACCCGGGCGCCGGTCGGCCGACCAGCCGGGACGCCACGGTCTGACGCAACGTCGCGCGCGGCACGCGTCATAACGCCCCGGCGGACCGGTTGCGCTCGGGCCTGGCGTCACGGCGCGCCGCACCCAGATTCCGGGACCGGGCTGCCCCACGTGGTCGGCGCGGGCGCGGCGAGGCTGCGGGCGGAAGTCCTGCGTTCGCGCCGGTTCGCAGCACAAAACGCGTACGCAGCTGAATAGGCGTT
>DASWUT010000449.1:0-1630 GCA_036401455.1 Gemmatirosa sp.
ACGAGCAGACGGCGGGGCACGGACGCGGGGCGAGGGTCGGCGGGCAATCTACGGCGCCCGGCCGCGCCGCCGAGTCAGAGCAGGGTGAGCTGCTCTCCGAGCTCCTCGGGGCGCACGCTGCGCAGGCCCAGTCGGTGCTGAAGGTCGCGCACGCTCTGCGGGCTGTGGCCGGCGAAGTGGTTGTTGACGAACCCGTACACCCCCTCGGTCGCCCGCGTGAGCGCGCGGAGCACGTCGGCCCACACGTCGAGCTCGCGGGTGCGATCGATCTGGATGCGGGAGTAGTCGACGAGGTCGCGGTTGGGCCCCATCCAGCGCACGTAGGCGACGCCCGGCGCTCCGGCGCCGCGCGCGGCGACGCGCTCGGCCAGGCGAAGTACCCAGCGCCGCGGGATCCATCGGCCGTCGGAGAGCGCGGGGGTGACGCCGTGGTCGACGAGTAGCGCGAGCACGCTCATCGCGAGCGCGCCGTCGGCGAGCCAGGCGCGGTCACGGAACTCGACGGCGAAGCGCAGGTCGTTCGGCAGCTTGGGGAGAAAGCGCGCGAGTGCGGGCAGTTCCGCGGGGCCGAAGTCGGGGCCGAGCTGGACGAGGATCGGGCCGAGCTTGGGGCCGAGCAGTCGCGCGCGGGCGAGGAACGTGTCGAGCACGTCGTCGCCGCCGCGGAGGCGACGTTCGTGCGTGAGTTCCTGCGGAAGCTTGAGGGCGAAGCGGAAGCCGGGCGGCGTGCGCGCGGCCCACGCGAGCACCGTCTTCTCGGACGGCACGGCGTAGAACGTCGCGTCGACTTCGACGGCGTCGAACGCCCGCGCGTAGACCGCGAGGTAGTCGGCCGCGCGTGTGCCGGTCGGGTAGAACACGCCCGCCCACGCGTCGTAGTTCCAGCCCTGCGTGCCGAGTCGGATGCGCGGCACGGCGTACGCCGACGGCGCAAGAGGGGGGGCCGGCCGTTCGGGCGGAGTTGGGCGCATGCGCGACCAAATGGCGCGGCGGCGCACGCCGTGTCAAGCCGCGGAAGTGGACGGAATCCCTTATCGGCTACGCCGATCGGCCCTGAACTTGCGGCCGGGTGCGCGCCCCGAGCCCCGCGTGCTCCCCGGCGACGTTCGCGACCCCACGCCCTTCTGAGGAGGTTTCATGGCTGCCAGCTCCGACCCCCGTTTCGGCCCCGCGGAACCCGGCACCTCGGCGCTGCCGCCGAGCGCGTCGCAGGCGGCGGGGGCGCACGACGCAGCCCGCACCGCGGCGGGAGACGGGGCCGCCGGGAGCGGGGCCGCCGGGAGTGGGGCCGCGGCAACGGGCGCGACGGACGGCGGCGTGAGCTCGACGGGGGGGAAGGCCGGTACGGCGGTCGCGGGCGCGGCTGTCGGGACGATGGCCGGGCTTCAGGCCGGTGCGCTCGCCGGCGCGGCGACGCTCGGCGTGGGCGCGATCGCGGGCGCTGCGCTCGGCGCGGCGGCGGGAGCCGCACTCGGCGAGGACGCGCAGCGCGGGCAGTTCACGACCGAAGCCGACGCGCACTACCGCGCGCTGTACGAGTCCGCACCCGCGGTCGGGCGCTCGTACGAGGACGTGCGCGCGGCGTACGTGTTTGGCCACGTGGCGGCGTCGGAGCCGGGGCTCGCGGGGC
>DASWUT010000450.1:0-4209 GCA_036401455.1 Gemmatirosa sp.
GAGCTCGACGCTGCCGGCCGCGATGGCGACCGGGCGCCTCACGCTCAAGCCGTTCTCGATCGTGCACGAGGTGCTCTACGACAAGGATCGCAAGCGCGCGACGGGCGTGCGCGTGCTCGACGCGGTGAGCGAGCAGACGACGGACTACCAGGCGCCGGTGGTCTTTCTCTGCGCCTCGACGCTCAACTCGACGTGGCTCCTGCTCCGCTCGGCGACCGACGTCTGGCCGGGTGGCCTCGGAAGCAGCTCGGGCGAGTTAGGCCACAACCTGATGGACCACCACTTCCGCGTCGGCGCGGAGGGGCGGCTCGAGGGTCTGGACGACCGCACCGATTTCGGACGGCGGCCGAACGCCGCGTACATTCCGCGCTACCGCAACCTCTTTGGAGACAAGCGCGACTATCTACGCGGCTTCGGCTACGAAGGGAGCGCAAGCCGGACGGGTTGGACGCGCGCGGTCGCCGAACTCGGCGTCGGGGGCGACTTCAAAGACGAGGCAGCGGCGCCCGGCCCGTGGACGATCGGGGGAACCGGATTCGGCGAGATGCTGCCCGACCACCGCAACGTGGTCGCGCTCGACGAGGCGCGAAGGGACCGGTGGGGACTCCCAGTGCTGCGCATCGACTGCGAACTGCGCGAGAACGAGCACCGCATGCGCCGCGACATGATCGACGACATGGCCGAGATGCTCGAGGCGACGGGAGCAAAGGACGTGCGGCCGCTCGACGGCGAGTACTTCCCGGGGATGGGCATCCACGAGATGGGTACGGCGCGCATGGGGCGCAGCCCGAAGGTGAGCGTGCTCAACGCGCACAACCAGGTCTGGGACGCGCCCAACGTGTTCGTCACCGACGGCGCGTGCATGGCGTCGACGGCGTGCCAGAACCCGTCGCTGACCTACATGGCGCTGACCGCGCGCGCGGCGGACTTCGCGGTCCGCGCACTGACTCGGCGCGAGCTCTGACGATGATCCGCGCGATCACGCCGTCGGTATCGGCTGTGATTGTCGCACGACATTCTCCCTCACCGGAGCGGGAACCGCGGTTGCTCGCTGCTGTGACTCAGGTGCGTCACCGCGTAGGTGACCGTCGTGAGCTGATCGTCCGGGACGGAGAACGGTCCGACCAACACCGACCCGACGACGTCGCCCGCGCGCAGGTTGTCGCCGACGAGCCGCGTTCAGCCATGATGCGTCTCTCGCGGGTGGAGGGTGGCGCTGCGTTCGGTCGGCGCGGGGCGACGAGCAGCGCCCGATGGCCCTGCGCGCGCGGCGAGTGTCGACCAGGCGCGCCGCGCGACCCGTGCGACCGTGACCGATGCCCGCCACGCGGGCGCGGTACTCGGGCGGCCGACGACGGCAGCGACCGCGAGATCCGCGGTCACGTTCGCGAGCGTACTAAACATCTCGGGGATCGTGTCGACCGCGAACAGAATGCCCGCAACGTCGACCGGTACGCCGAGCGCGACGAACACCGGCGTGGCGACCAGCAGCGCGCCGCCGGGCACGCCGGGCACCGCGAAACTCAGGAGGATCGAGGCAGCCGCCGCTTGCGCGACCTGCGGCCCGTGCAGTGGCACCCCGCCGAGGCGACCGAGGAAGAACGCGTTCATGAGCATGGCGTTCGGCGCGGCGTACTTGAACGTCGAGACCGCGAGCGGGAGGCAGAACCCCGAGATCGCGGGCGGCACGCCGAGCTGTCGCTCCGCGCCGTCCATCAGCGCGGGGAGCGACGCGAGCGAGGAGCGGGAGCCTAACGCGACGGCCTGCGCCGGTGCCGCCGCGCGCGCGAAGCGGCGGAGCGACACCCGCCCGCCGACGACGGCGAGCGGGTAGACTGCGGCGGCGATGGCGACCGAGAGCACGGCGCGGAGTGCGACGTAGGACGCGAGCGCGCGCGCGGTGGAGATCCCGACGCGGGACGCGAGCGGAAGTACGAGCGCGAAGATCCCCACCGGCGCGAGCGCGAGGACCCAGCTGATCAACACCCGGGTTGCCGCCATCACCGCCGCGAAGCCGCGGACGAGCGCCTCGCGCGGTGCGCGCTCGACTCGCACCAGCGCCAGGGCGAACGCGAGCGTGAACACGACGAGCGGCAGGAGTGAGCCGTCGGCCGCGGCCCTGACGGGGTTGCTGGGGATGATCCCGACGAGCCACTCGCGAAGAGTCGTCGCGACCACCGGCGACGAGGCAGCCGATCCGGCGCCGGCGTGCCACAGCGGCGGCGCGGCGCTGACCGGAAGCCACGCGAACAGGGGTGGCCCGATCAGCGCGGTGAGTGTGGCGCTGCCCGTCGCGAGGAGGACGAACAGCCCCGCGGTCCCGCGGCCGTAGCGGCCGACGAGACGCAGGTCACCCGTCGCGGTCACGCCGACGACCAGACCGGCGACCACGAGCGGGACCACCGTCGCGAGGATCGCGTGCACCCAGAGTGTGCCGAGCGGCTCGACGCCGGCGGCGATGGCGAGCAGCACGGGGCTGCCCGTCGCGTGCGCGGCGGTACCTAACGCGAGGCCCGCGGCGAGGGCAGCGCCTACGCGGGATGTCGGCGACACGGCTTCGGGGTCACGGTTGCGTGGTCGGATGGCGACGGCTGAGTCAGAGCGTTAGGCCGCGCATGTGGTGGCAGGTGCTGCCGCACGTACGTGCACGGTGGCACCCGATGCGTGCGACCGGCGCAGATGCAGGGTGATGGATGACGCCGAGGAAGCACCCTGCCTGCGCCACCCCCGACGCGTAGCGGGGTGCGAAACAGTTCGCGGGGCCACGGGCGAACGAGCATGCCGCCGAGACAATGGGGTGGTCGGCCGTCAGTACGCGCCGGAACGTCGGCTCTGGCGGCGACCGCGGGCGCGGCGTCGCTGCCAGCCGAGCACCCCCAGCCCGGGCGCGAGCAGCGCGAGCGTGGCCGGCTCTGGCGCGACTGACGGGCCGCCGACGGCGACGACCGAGATCCCGTCGATGAAGGGGCTGTTGTTGGCGAATTGCCTCGACGTCAAGTCGTCGAAGCGCAGGCGGGTCACCGACGCGCCCGCGGTGAAGTCGAAGCCGAACGTCCCGCACGGGCGCGTGAGGGTGCCGAGCATGACGGTATGCGTCAGCGCGTTCAGACCGGCGCCGACGCTGACGCGGAGCGACGCCGGGCTGGTGGTCGAACCGGGCGGACCGGTGAGCGGCGCGCCGGACTGCTCGTCGCCGGCCATGAAGGTCAGGGAGTAGGTCTTCCCGATGGTGGTCGCGAGGTCCTGGTAGGCCCAGGAGCCGAGCGCGGGGTTCGCCGAGGTCGCCTGTTCGCCGTCGGAGTTGAGGAACAGCGACTGCCGGCCCTGACACGTCCGCTGCACGCCGGCCGGCGTTCCGTACTCGAGGAATACCCTGCTCGCCCCGGTCGCGACCGTCCAGTCGGGGATAGCAGCCCCGGTGATGGTGGAGTATGCGTCGCCACTCCCGGCGAGCGCGGGCAGCTCGAAGCCGCCATTACCAACGAGGTTCTGCGCCCCGGCGGCGCGGGCGATGAGGCACGCGGCGGCAACGGCCAGCGGCGCGCGGCGGAACACAAACGGATGGGCGATCATGCGGCGGCTCCTGGAGTCTGATGCGGGACCGGCGAGCAGGAGATGATCGAGGCGCGGCGTCAGCGGCGCGTTTGCCGCCGTGCTGACGGCGCGCTGACGCCTACCACGATCCGGTGTGCGGGGGCGGTCGGCGGGGCTTGGCGCCACGGCGTGGCTCTATCCGGCATCGCCGCGCGGGAGTACGTTCGCCCTGGAGGGTGCGCAATGCCCGCGATCCGCCTGTGCCTGTTCGGCCCCGTGCAGCTCCTCGTGCGCGATGGGGCTACCGAGCGTCCGCTGCCCGTGCAACCGAAGCCGCTCGCCCTGCTCGTCCATCTCGCCCTGGACGGCGCGGGCGGCGGACCGGTGCGCCGCGACGTGCTCCTCGCGGGCTTCTGGCCCGACCTCGACGACGCGCGCGCACGTGCGGCGCTGCGGCAGGCGCTCTTTCATCTTCGGCGCGTCGTCGGAACGTCGGCGCTCCCGGTGCGGCCCGACGACAGCGTCGCGCTCGCGCCGGGCTCGATTGGCTGCGACGCGATCGCCTTCGACATGGCAATCGCGCGCGACGCACCGGCGGAGGCGCTCGCGCTCTACCGCGCGCCCCTCCTCGACGGGTACCACGTGGACGGGGTCAGTCCGGAGCTGGACCAGTGG
>DASWUT010000451.1:0-3128 GCA_036401455.1 Gemmatirosa sp.
GGCGTCGGCGTCCTCGAGGGCGACGCGCGCCGCGGCAGGGCCGCCGCGGCGCGCGGCACCGTGCCGGCGCGCGTAGTCGGTGAGTACGCGGCGCATCGCGCGCGCGGCGAGCGCGAAGAACTGCGCGCCGTTCCCCCACGCGACTGCGCGCTGGTCGTCCAACCGCAGGTACGCCTCGTGGACGACGGCGGTCGTGGAGAGCGTGTGGCCGCCGCGCTCGGCGGCGAGCTGCCGATGGGCGATGCGGCGGAGCTCTCCGTAGACGCGCGGCATCAGCTCCTGCATCGCGTCGGGCACACCGCGGCGGAGCGCCGACAGCGCGTCGGCGATCTCCTGCTTCTGGTCCGCGTCCACGGATCGCGTCTGGAACGGTGACTCGGCCGGCATCGACCCTCGCGCCTCGTGAGGCGGCCATGGCGGGTTTGACGCCCGGGCTGCGCGTCTACTCGTGCGGCAATGCGCCGTGGCGGCCGATCGCCGTCCCACGCGCCGCCCGAACGTACGCCCGCGCGGCGTACCCGGCAATACGACCCGCGCCCATTCCCCCCTGGAGCACGGCGCCCGACACCTCTCTTTGGAGCCTCTCGTGACGAACCCCACCACCCGCGCGCTGCTCGGCACCGCGGTCACCCTCGGCGCACTCGCCTCGCCCGTTCGGCCGGCCGTCGCGCAATCCGTGTACGTCGAGACGGGAAACCAGCAGTTCGGGACGATTGACCTCGCGACCGGAACGTTCCGGCAGATCGGTCCCACCCTGGCGGTGGGCGTGCAGGGGTTCGCGCCGGGGCCGAGTGGCGCGTTCCTGACCCTCGAATTCTCGGGCAACCTCGTCACGCTGAACCGGACGACGGGCCGGACGGCGATCATCGGCCCGACCGGATTGCGCGACTGCTCGACCCCCACATCCCCCTGCGGGCCGACGTCGGTCAACACGCTGGTCGGCCTCGGGGGCGCGGTCTACGTCACCGATCTCCAGAACACGCTCTACCACGTCGACCCGGTGACCGGCGCCGCGACGCGGATCGGCGCGACGGGAATGCCGAGCGTTTCGTTCGTCCCCCACGCGCCGATTCCCGGCGATCTCGACGGCAGCTTCGGCATCTACGACCAGGCGATGTTCGGCGCGCGCGGCGCGCTCTACGCGACCTTCGACGCCGGCACGCTCGACCCCACGACCGGGGCCGTCACACCGATCGGCGTGCCGGGGCTCTACCGGATCGACCCGCGCACCGGGGCGACGATGCTCGTCGGCGCCATCCCGTTCGGCCTCGGCGGGGTCGCGGACGTCGGCGGGACGTTCTACGCCTTCGACAACTTCACCGGGCAGATCATGACGCTCGACCTGACCACCGGGAGTACGCGCGCCGTCGGGACCTTCGACGAGGCGACCACGGGACCGGTCGCCGGCGCCTACGCCGCGGCGGCGACGGTGCCCGAGCCCGCGACGGTCGCGCTCACCGGCCTCGGCCTCGTCGGAGCGGTGGGACTTCGGCGCCGGGCACGTCGCGCCTAACGCTTGACTCCGTCGGTGGTTTGCGACGCGCCGCGGCGCGTCGGCGCGTCGCCGGCTGGGCCGGAGCGGGAGCCGGTGCTGGCCGACCTGCTCGAGCTGTACGCGCACGACCGCAGCGCGCTCCTCATCCTGCGACGCGACCGTCGGCGGGGCGTCGGCGTCGTGGCCGCGGCGCACGTGTGGCGGCGCTTTCCCGTCGCGGGGCGGGTCCGGGTGCTCGAACGCCACGGGCCCGCCCTGGCGTTCTGGGTGGCCCCGATCGGGGCCTTCGCCCGCACGGTCACCGAGGAGGCGCGAACCGACGGGCAGCAGCGGACGTGGCAGGTATTCTCGTTCCCGGCGCCGGGGCGCTCACGATCGCGACGCCGACGAGGAACGTGACCGGGATCGGCCCGTCCCCGACCTCGCCCGCCTGCCACGCATACCCGGTGGGCACGCTCGCCTCGGCCAGGGCGCGCAACTCGGCGGGCGTGAACGTCCGCAGGCACGACACGACGCCGTCAACGAGCACGGCAAGTGGGATCACCGGGACCACATACGTGAGGAGCAGGCGCGACCAGCGGAATAGCCGGATCACGGGCGTGATCACCAGGACGAAGAGCGGCGTCAGGCACATCAGCAGCAGCGCCCACGGGTCGCGTCGCGTGGCCTCGAAGATGGCGATCCCCACGCCGCGCGATGCCGCGTCCGCCAGCACGCGACACGCCGCCGGTGGCGCGAAGTGGTGGAAGGCAGAGAACATCGCGCGGAAGCCGGCGAGATCGGCCGGGACCGCGCCGGCCGGCACCGACCGCGCGTCCCCGGTCACCACGCCGGCCGTCGCACGCGCCATCGTAAGCGTTCGATTCGGACGGGTTGACGCCTCGGTCGCCGGCGTGTAGCCGGTCACGCCGCACCGGCCGGTACGTTAGGCGTGGAAGCCGAGCGCGCCGGCTGCCTGCTGGGCGGCGTGGGCGCGCGGCCGCCAGGCGCGCGGCCGCCAGGCGCCGAGGCGCCGGACTGCGGCGTCGGGGAGCTCGGTCAGCCGCGCCGTCAGGTACGCCTCGACGTCGACGCCGGCCTGGCGCGCGTTCTCGACGAGCGTGAAGAGATTGGCCAAGCGCGGGCCCGCGTCGGGGTGCCCGACGAAGAGCCAGTTCTTGGCGCCTCACTTCACGGGGCGGATCGCGTGCTCGACGGCGATGTAATCGAGCCGCGCGTCCGGGGTCGTGCTGCACCGACTGCGCGGGGCGCGCTGCGCGAGGAGGGAGCCCACCGCCTGCCCGAGCGCACGTTTCGGGGGCAGCATGCGGCCGTCGGCCGTGGCGCGCGCGAACCGCACGTCGACCAGGGGCGCGCGCGCTCACGCGCTTCGAAGCGGGCGCGCCAGGTCGCCACGCGTGCCGCGTGGTCCCGACGCGCGGCGGTGACGCGCCTGGCGCGGGCGTCGAGGCGGAAGAGCCGGTCGAGTTGCGCGACGTACGGCCCCGCCCGGGACTCCCCGAGCCGCAGCGCCTGGATGAAGCGTCGACGCGCGTGCACGCTCCGAACGCAATCGACGTGCTGCGGTTCACCGTCACGCGCCCGTTCGCCTCCGGACTCCGACCCCGCCGTCGTGGGCGGATCGCCGACTGGA
>DASWUT010000452.1:0-4316 GCA_036401455.1 Gemmatirosa sp.
CGCCGTTGAGGGTGGCGCGCCACTGCCAGCCGGGCTCGCGGGTGGTGCGCCAGTGGACGACCATGCCGGCCTGGGACAGGGTGAAGCAGAGGAACACGCCGAGCGCGTAGAGGGGGACCAGCGCGTTGGTGTCGCCCTTGAAGAGCCAGACGAGCAGGGCGGCGATCACGGCGAGGGTGATGATGCCGTTGGAGAACGCGAGCCGGTCGCCGCGGGCGGCGAGCTGACGCGGGAGATAGCGGTCGTTGGCGAGGATGGAGCCGAGGCGGGGGAAGTCGGCGAACGCGGTGTTGGCGGCGAGTACGAGCACGGCGAAGGTGCTGTACTGCAGCAGGTAGTAGAAGAAGCCACCGCCGAAGACGTGGTGCCCGAGGATCGAGAGCACCGTCTGGTCGGTGGTGGGCATGACGGCGTAGTGCTTGGCGAGGAAGCTGACGCCGAGGAAGAACGCGGCGAGGATGGTGACCATCCACGAGAGCGTGATGGCGGCGTTCTTCTGGGCCGGGGCCTTGAAGGCCATGACGCCGTTGGAGATGGCTTCGGTGCCGGTCATCGCGGCGCAGCCTTCGGCAAAGCCGCGAAGGAGCAGATACGCCAGGGCGACACCGGTGAGGGGGCTGAACCGGTGGGCGCCGGTGGGCGCGGTGGTCGGGTCGACCTTGATCGGCGCGGTCAGGGGGGCGAGTTCGTGTCCGGTGGCGAGGCGGTAGAGGCCGGTGCCGATGAGGAGGCACATCGCCACGATGAACACGTAGGTGGGCACGGAGAACGCGGCGCCGCTCTCGCGCACGCCGCGCAGGTTGACGACGCCTAACAGCAGGATGCTGACGAGGCAGATCGCGACCGTGTGCGGGAGGAGGGCGGGGTAGGCGGAGGTGATGGCCGCGACGCCGCCCGAGATGCTCACCGCGACGGTGAGGATGTAGTCGGTGAGGAGGGCCGCGGCGGCGACGAGGCCGGCGCTGGTGCCGAGGTTTTCCTTGGCGACGGTGTAGGAGCCGCCGCCGCCGGGGTAGGCGAAGACGGTCTGCCGGTACGAGAGGCCGACGAGGACGAGCAGCCCGACGATGGTCGCGGTGATCGGGACGACGTAGCCGACGGCGGCGGCGCCGATCGCGCCGCCCAGCACGAAGAGGATCTGGTCGGTGGCGTAGGCGACCGACGAGATCGCGTCGGAGGAGAGGACGGCGAGCGCGGTGCGCTTGTTCAGCCGTTCGTGTTCGAGCCGGTCGCTGGGGAGGGGGCGACCGAAGACGATGTGTTTGGCGCGGGTGAACGCGGTGGGCATGTCGGGCGGGATCGGCAATCGCCACGCCGGATGTCGAGGGCGGCCGTGGTTTGCGGCGGGCCGGCGTGGTGCGAGGGCGCCGGACCTAGAGCGCCAGACAGAGTATGTCGTCGGTTGGGCCAAATTGCAGCCACAGCGCGCCGGTGACGACGAGTGCGCGGGTGGCTGCCGTGCCGAGGTCGGTGACGACGCTACGAAGGCGAGCGCGTGCGGCGTCGGCTGGCGCGGGGCGTCGGGGCGGCGCGGCGGCATCGACGCGCGGCACGTCGGGGTGGGCGAGTGCGGTGCTCGCGGCATTCGGGGCACTCGCGGCAGTCAGGGGCGACGCGATGGCGGGGCGGCGGACGGCGCAGGCGGCGTTGAAGTGCGCGAGCACGGGTGCGAGGCCGCCGGCGGCGCGGATCGCCCCGGCGCCGTGTCCGGTGTAGCGCTTGAGGGCGTTCCGGAGCCCGGTGGTCGAATCGAAGTCGAGCTGGCGGGCGATGCTGTCGATGGTCCGGCCGGGCTCTTCGAGCAGGCGGGCGGCGACGAAGAGGCGGCACCAGGTCCGGAGAGCGCGTGGGGTCGGGCACCCGGCGGCGGCGAGCCGGTTGACGAGCGTCTTGCGGTGAACGCCGAGCAGATCGGCGGCTTCGGCGACGGAGGGGGGCATGCCGTCCGCGCGTAGGTAGAGGGCAACGAGCGGGGCGACGGCCGCGGGGAGGTGGTCGCGGACGCGTGCGTAGACGAGGGCGGCGGTGCAGCGCTGTTCGGCGCCGCGGAGGGCGGCGCGAAAGGCGTGACGCTCGTCGTCGATGCCGCGGACGACGAGGGCGTGCGCGCCGGCGCCGACGAGGGCGAGAATGTCCTCGGAACTGCCGGGACCGGCGGCACAGTAGGCGACGACGGTGACGCTCGGGTGGTCGCGCCGGACGTCGGCGACGAGCGGCGCGGCCGGGCGTTCGGCGGCGTCGCGGGGGCCGACGACGAGGGCGCGGACGTGGCCGGTCGCAAGGCGGGCGCGCACGTCGTGGACGTCGGCGACGCAGTCGAGCGGCGCGGACCAGCCCTTGAGGGCGCCGGTCAGTCGGAGGCGCAGGGTCACGTCGGTCAGGAGCGCGACGACGGCCATGCGCGCGAGGGGTGGCGGGGAGGCATGGGCAGTGTGATCTGATGCGAGTTGGCTGCTACAGAGTACTCGGACGGCCGCTCAAGCGGGAGGGAATGGGGAATCGTGACTGAAGCTTCACATGGCGTAACGACCGTGCCCGTGGCGGACGCGTGGCTCGCGTCAGGCGCCCATAGCGTTCGTGAGAGCGGGGCTGATCCCGCCGGTTTCCCACTCGCGCCTTTCGCTTCCATGTTGCTGCGCTCGTCGTCGCTCTCGATTCGTCGCCTCGTCGCACTCGTGGTGGCTGCCGTGGCAACCGTTTCAGCCGGGGCGTGTGCGGACGGTGCCGTGCCGACGGCGCCGCGGGTGCAGGTGTCGCGGGCGCCGTCGGCCGAGCGGGCGCAGGGGGCTGCGTCGACCGGTGCCGTGGCGCGTGGGGCGTCGGGGGCGGAAGCCACCGGGGTGGCGACGACAGGGTCGGGCGCGACAGGGTCGGGCGCGGCGGGGTCGAAGCAGACGCCGATCTGGTGGTGACGTTCAGAGGGCGAGGAGTTCGGCCGCATTCGTCGGGAGGGTTGCGAGGGCGTCGAGTACGGCGGTGGCGTGGCGGTCGAGGGGCGTGTTGGTGTGCCACGTCTGGCGAGGTTCGCCGAGTGTGCGCGTGTGGAGGGCGTGTCGGGTAGTGTCGATGTCGTAGGCGAGCTTGTGGTAGCCGTAGCGGGTCGCGAGGGCGTCGGCGGCATCGAGACAGCGTGAGGCGGCGGCGGTATCGCGATCGGCGGCGTGGACGTCGGCGAGGGCGAGCCAGCCGGCGGCGTCTTCGTGGAGGTCACCGCCGGTGCCGATGCACGCGGCGAGTTCGGCGGCGTAGCGGTGGGTGAGCTGGCCGTCACCGCCGGCATGGGCGGCCTGGAGGGCGATGCGCAGGAGGGAGATGCGCAGGCGGACCAGGGTCGTGAGTTGGAGGGCGGCCTGTGCGGAGCGGATGGCCGACTCGTGGCGGCCGAGTCGGGTGCAGAGGTCGGCGAGGAGGCTGAGGGCTTCGGCGCGGGCGGTCGCGTCGGCGCGTCGGGTGCGGAAGGAGGCCCAGGCGTGCCGGAGGGCGCCGGCGTAGTCGCCAGCCGCGGTGGTGCAGAGAACGAGGCCGTGGTGCGCGGCCTTGGCGAGCACCGCGGTATCGGGCATGAGGCGGAGCACGACGGCGAACGCGTCGCGGGCGGCGGGGTGGTTGCCGCGGAAGGTGTGGACGCCACCGGCGCCGAGTGCGCTGCGGGCGCGAAGCCAGCGATCGTGGCGGGCACGTCCGATGCGGGCCGCGGCTTCGTAGCGGGCGAGGGCGGCGTCGAGGGCGCCGAGTGTGCGGAGGGGGCGTCCGGACTGGGCGAGGATGTGGCCGGCGCGTCGGCTGTCGCGTGGGACGAGGGTGGCGGCGGCGGCGAGTCCGGAGTAGGCGAGGCGGACGCCGCCGATGGATTCGAGCTGCTCGAGGGTCCAGAGCAGGTCGCGGACGAGGGTGAGGGTCGGGTCGTCGCGTCGCCAGCGGGCGAGGCGCGCGCCGAGCTGGGCGAAGCGTGGCTCGTGCCAGCGGTCGGCGGCGTCGGTCCAGAGGTGGGCCGTGCCGCGGAGGTAGGCGGGGCGGCGGCGGGGGTGGAGGCGCGCGAGTTGGGCGAGCGACTGGACGATGGTGAGCCACGGGGCCGCGTCCACGCCGAGCGTGGTGGCCGTGGGCGCGGCGGTGAGGTGCGTGGTGAGCGCGTCGAGGTCGGCGGCGAGTGCGGTCGCGGGGTCGAGGGTGTAGAGCCATTCCGGGACGGTGGCGAGTGGGCCGTCGGGGTCGGCGGGGGGGCGGTCGGCGGTCACATGCTGGTCGGGTGGACGTGGGGGTCGGGTGCGCGCGGGACGGGCGTGTGCGACGGCGTCGCGGCGGGTGGCGCGTAG
>DASWUT010000453.1:0-1958 GCA_036401455.1 Gemmatirosa sp.
GCCGTGCGGTGTGCGTGGGGACGTACCGGTAGAGCGTCGCGCGCGAGACGTGGAGCGCTCCGCACACTTCGGCGATCGGCCGCGTGCGGTCGGCCAGCAGCGAGCGCGCCATCTCCACCTGCGCCTCCGTGAGCGCCCGCAGGCGCCCGCCCATGCGGCCCCGCGCCCGGGCCGCGGCGAGCCCCGCGATCGTTCGGTCCCGCGCCACCGCTCGCTCGAACTCGGCGAGGGCGCCGACGATGTGGAAGACGAGCTTGCCCCCGCTCGTCGTCGTGTCGATCGCCTCGGTCAGGAAGCGGAAGCCGACGCCCGAGGCGTCCAGCGCGTTCACCTGCGCGATCAGGTGTCGGAGCGTGCGCCCGAGCCGATCCAGGCGCCAGACGACGAGCGTGTCGCCCGGTCGCACGTAGTCGAGCGCGGCCGCGAGCCCGGCGCGCTCCTCCACGGCCCCGCTCACGACGTCGCTGAAGGTACGCCCGCAGCCGGCCGCCGTGAGCGCATCCTGCTGCGGGGCGAGCGACTGCTCGGCGGTGGACACGCGCGCGTAACCGATCAACACGGCACACCTCCGGTCGTTACGGCGGTCCCGTTACAACCGCAGGACGCTCTCGAAGCGGGTCGAGCCGCGCGCGACGTTCACGCGATACACGTTGCCGGCGCGGTTGAGGAGCACGGCGAGGCGCTCCGCCCCGAAGTCGGTCGCAGGACGCCCGTCGACCGTCAGGAGCACGTCCCCGGGGCGCAGCCCGGCGCGGGCCGCCGCCGAGCCCGGGCGCACCGCGCTCACCGTCGGCGTCCGACGGTACGCCGCCGCGAAGAGTTCGAGACCGCCCGCGGGGCCGCGGTCGAACGTCTGCCCGTACCGCGCGTTCGGCTCGAGGAAGAGCCGGCCGTGCGGGTAGTCGAACACGCACACGAAGCGGCCCCACACCGCGTTGCCGATCAGGCCGATGTCCGACGCGACGCCCGGCACGGCGGTGAGGACGAACCGCCCCAGCCGCACGGTGTCCAGCGTGCCGACCACGACGTGGTAGCTCGCCCCGAGCCCGCTCGTGCTCACGGCGTACCGCGGCGCCGTCGTGGACTGGGCCACGAGCGAGTCGTCGACCGCGTCGCCCGACCCGCTGTCGACGATGAGCGAGCGGGCGACGGCGGGGCGCCCCCCGTCGCGCACCTCGACCGTCATGCGCGGCTGCCGCCGCACGAAGGTGATCGGGACCGTGTCGCCGGCGCCGGCGTACCGGTACGCGGCGGGGTCGTAGAGGCGGAGCGTGTGGGCCGCGAAGTCGACCTCGACGACGTACCGCGCGAAGAGGTCATAGCCGAGGATCCCGGTCTCGGGCCGCCCGATGTCGGCCGTGAGCCCCGTCAGGTCGACCGCGGCGACGTGGTCACACGCGGTCATGAACCCGGCGCCGAAGTCGAGGGCAACGTGGTCGCGCACGGAGTCGATCCCCACCGTGCCGCGGCCGGCACCCTGGATGCGGCGCGTTCCGCGCGTCGCGAGGCCGAGCCGGTGCGCGGCGCTGCGGTCGATGAGGCACACGCTTGAGCCGGAGTCGAGCGCCCACCAGCCGGGCGGGCCGCCGTTGACGCGCACCGAGAGGAGGATGAGCGGGTCCCCATCGGTCGCGAACGGCACGGTCGCGACCCACCCGTTCATCCCCTCGGTCGCCGCGGTCCGGGGCGGCGCGTCCCAGACCGCCTGGGCGCACGCGATGCGCGTGCGTGCGCCGATGCCTAACGCTACGAGCATGGCGACGCGGTGGCCTTGCCGTGCAGTCTCCCGTGCGATCCTCATGCGCGTACGAGTCCGGTCGAGGGTGGAGGGGGTAGCGTGCGGATCGCGCCGGCGGCGGCGCGGCGTTCGGCCGCGGACCTCGGAGGCGCACGGAGCGGCGCGCGGAACGGCCGGAGCGCCGCGAGCGGCGGCGTCACGAGCCCGAGCGCGACGACGC
>DASWUT010000454.1:0-5291 GCA_036401455.1 Gemmatirosa sp.
GAGCTCGCAGGGGGCCGCGCTCGTTGGGGCGGAGATGCGGCGGTTCCCGAACCTGCGCGAGGTGCCCAAGCTGCGCGGCGCGCAGAAGGGCGACGCCGCGCCGTCGGAGCAGCCGCCGGTACAGTTCGCGCGGCCGGGCGACGCGCTGCT
Source organism: Gemmatirosa sp. (assembly GCA_036401455.1). Lineage (GTDB taxonomy): Bacteria > Gemmatimonadota > Gemmatimonadetes > Gemmatimonadales > Gemmatimonadaceae > BPUI01. The sequence continues at coordinate 151 of DASWUT010000454.1, forward strand.
CGCCTACCGACTGGTCGTCGCCGGCGACACGGTGCCGCTCGCGCGGACGGTGTTCCGGCGCGCACCGAGCCCGGTGGCCGCGACAGGCACGGCCGGTCCGGGCGCGGCGCTCCCGGTGTCGATCACGTACAGCTTCGTGCCGGACAGCTACACGGTGCGCGTGCGGGCCGACGCGCAGACCGCGACCGGGCCGGCGTACCTGCTCGTCGATCTGCCGCAGACATTCGCGGTGAGCGAGCGCGACACGCTCGACCACTACGCGCACCTCGCGTACACGTGGAAGGCGAGCCGCGGATCGGCGAAGAGCCAGGCCTTCGCGAAGCTGGATCCCGGCGAGCGCAACCTCGTCCCGGGTCCGCTGGACTGGGCCGTCGCGAAGAGCAAGTACTTCCTGCTCGGCGTGCTCGCGCCGCGTGGAACGGGAGACAACGCGGTGGCGCAGCCGTTCAGCGAGCTGTCGCTCGTCGGCGGTGCGCGGACGACCAAGGTCGCCGAGCGGGCGCAGGCGACGCTCGTCGTGCCGATGGCGGCGCCGGGGACGATCGCGGGGGGCGGGACGTCGGCGCAGTTCGACGTCTACGCGGGGCCGCAGGAGTGGCGGCGGCTGGTCGCGCAGGGGCGCGCGTTCGAGGAGTCGAATCCGTACGGCGGCTGGCTGCAGGGGGTCGTGCAGCCGTTCGCGACGCTCGCCATCCGCGCGATCCTCTGGATGCACGACGCGCTCAAGCTCTCGTACGGCTGGGTGCTCGTCGTGTTGGGGGTGCTGATCCGGCTCGTGCTCTGGCCGCTGCAGCAGAACATGATGCGCAACCAGATCCGGATGCAGCGCGTGCAGCCAGAGATTCAGCTGGTGCAGACGAAGTACAAGAACGACCCGCAGAAGCTGCAGCAGGAGATGATGAAGGTGTACGCGGCGCACGGGATGTCGCCGCTCGCGCCGGTCACGGGGTGTCTGCCGATGCTGATCCCGCTGCCGATCTTCTTCGCGCTGTTCTTCGTCTTCCAGAACACGATCGAGTTCCGTGGGGTGCCGTTCCTGTGGCTCGGCGACATCTCGCTCAAGGACCCGTTCTACGCGCTGCCGGTACTGGTCGCCGCGACGCAGTTCCTGATCTCGTGGGTCGGGATGCGCGGGCTGCCGCCCAACCCGCAGACGCAGATGATGGGTTACGTGGCGCCGGCGATGTTCCTGTTCTTCTTCCTGAACGTCGCGTCGGGGCTCAACCTGTACTACCTGGTGCAGAACCTGGTCATGCTGCCGCAGCAGTGGCTGCTGGCGAAGGAGCGGGCAAAGGCGGGGATCGGGGGCGCGGGGGGCGGCACGGCGGCCGTCGCGAAGCCGGTCGTGCAGGGAACGCCGGTGCGGAAGCCGCGCACGGCGTAGCGCGTTGGGCGTGCGGCGTTGGGCGTGACGCGACGAGGGGGCGGGATCCATCACGGATCCCGCCCCCTCGTGCGTTGGGCACGACGCGACGTCAGTGTGTGGTGCGCGTGCTGTCCGGCACCACGGCCGCGGGTGCGAGGTAGCCGAGCCGGTCGAGCGGGAGGCCGGGCTGGCTCGCGGTGCGCGAGGCGGCGCAGGTCGTCGTCACCTGCATCGGCGTGTAGATGCCGAAGGTGAGGTCGCCGACGAGGCTGTTGAGGAAGCTGCGCTGCGTGACGACGCGGCTGACGCCGCGGCACTGTGCGGAGACGTCGATGTCGGCCGGCGGGACGAGGCCGTAGACGAAGCTGTTGGCCCAGGGCTTGTCGACGACGCGGGCGCCGGTGGGCTCGGGGGCCGTGATGACGGTGACCTTGTAGCAGGCCGCGGTGAGGACGAGGAGGGCGGCGGCGAGCGGACGGATGCGGGGCATGGGGAATGGGCGGCGTCGGTGGTCAGAAGCGCACGTAGACCGGCTGGCCGGTGCGGGCGGATTCGGTGGCCGCGTCGCGGAGGACCGCGGTGCGCGCGGCGGCGGTGGCGTCGTCCGCGACGGCGACGACGGTGGCGCCGTGCGGCACGAGGAGCGCGGCGCCCGGGGCGGCGCAGGTGATCGTCGCCGTCTGCGGCGTGTAGATGCCGAACGTGATGGCCGCGACGACGCCGTTGAGGAAGCTCTGTTGGGTCTCGACGCGCGCGACGCCGCCGGGGCACTGGCGGGTGACGTCGATCTCGGCGTTGGAGACGAGGCCGAAGATGAAGGTGTTGACCCAGGGCTTCTGGATCACGGTGGCGCTGGCAGGTCGGCCGGTGTCGACGATCGCGTGGAAGCACGCGCTGGACGTGGCGAGGGTCGTGGCGAGGCCGAGTACGGCCGCCGCGCGGTGCACGCGAGAGGGCATGAGGCGAGGGTTGAGAATGAGAGTGGGTCAGCGGGTCGCCCAATGTGCAGCGGGATCGTTGCGGCGCAAGAGTGCGCTGCGGGTCGGGCCGCCGCGGCACGTGGCGCGGCGCGTGCACTGCGGACGGGGGTGCGGGTCACCTTCGTCGGCCACGCGACGCTGCTGCTGGAGTTGGGCGGCAGCGTCCTCCTCACCGATCCCAACTTCGACGCGACGTTAGGCCCGGTGGCCGTCGGCTCGCGCCTGCGGCGGGTGGCCGCGCCTGGCGTCGCGCTCGGCGATCTGCCGCAGCTGGACGCGGTGCTGGTGACGCACGCGCACGTCGACCATCTGTCGCTCGCCTCGCTGCGCGGGATCGATGCGGGGGCGGACGCGCGGGGCACCCCGCGGCCGCCGGTGCTCGCGCCGCACACGGTCGCGCGCTGGCTGCGCGCCGAGGGGTTCGCGACGGCGGAGGCTCTGAAGCCGGGGGAGGTACGGCACGTCGGCGCGGTCGCGGTGCACACGGCGGCCGCGGCGCACGTGGGCGCGCGGTGGGGCGCGGTGGACCGGGTGCGCGGGCGCGCGCAGGCGCAGCACTACCTGCTGGACGGGGGTGCGGGCGGCACGGCGTTCTTCGCCAGCGACACGGGCCTCGCGCCGGGCACGCACCAACTCGCGCACGACGCGCTCGGCCGGCGCACGCTGGATGTCGCGTTGCTGCCGATCGGGCGCGCGCCCGCGTGGAAGCGGGCGCGGTTCCGCGCCGGGCACCTCACCGCGGGCGACGCGCTGGAGCTGTTCACGCGGCTCCGCGCGCGATGGATGGTGCCGCACCACTGGGGCACGTTCAACCACGTGACGTCGGACGCGTACGGCGCGATCACGGAGCTGCGCGGGCTCGTGCCGCGGCACGCGTTAGGCGGGCGGGTCCGGGTGGTGGAGGTCGGGGAGGGGTGGGAGGTACCGGGGTGAACGGCGGGGTGCCGCGGTGGGGCGGCGTTGGCGAGGCGGGACCAACCCCGCCGCCCCCGACCTGCCTAACGATACCCCACGGCCTGCAACCCGAACAACTCGGCATACTCCCCACCGCGCTCCACCAGCTCGTCGTGGGATCCTTCCTCGACCACCCCGCCCCCGCCCAACACCACGATCCGGTCCGCCATCCGGACCGTCGAGAAGCGGTGCGAGATGAGCACCGCCATGCGCCCGGCGACCAGCTCCGCGAAGCGCTCGAACACCTCGTACTCGGCGCGCGCGTCGAGCGCAGCGGTGGGTTCGTCGAGCACGAGCACCTGCGCGTCGCGCAGGTAGGCGCGGGCGAGGGCGACCTTCTGCCACTCGCCGCCACTGAGGTCGACGCCGCCCTCGAAGCGGCGGCCTAACATCTGGCGGTAGCCGGCCGGCAGCTTGGGAAGGAGCGTCGCGGCGAGCGAGCGCTCGGCGGCGTCGCGGATCGGGGCCGGCGTGTCGCCGCCCGCGGGGGCGGCGTCGAGCACGGCGACCTCGCCCACGCCGACGTTTTCCACGAAGGCGAAGTCGTAGCGCACGAAGTCCTGGAAGATCACGCCCACCGTCGCGCGGAGCGAGGCGAGATCGTAGTCGCGCAGATCGACGCCGTCGAGCAGGATGCGCCCCTCGGTCGGCTCGTAGAGGCGGGCGAGGAGCTTGGTCAGCGTGGTCTTGCCCGCCCCGTTCTCGCCGACGAGGGCAATGCGCTCGCCGGCGCGGATCGTGAGATTGACGCCGCGCACGGCCCAACGCTCGCTTCCCGGGTAGCGGAAGCCGACGTTCTCGAAGACGAAGCCCTCGCGGATCGGATGCGGCACCGGTGGGGCACCGGGCCTGGAGGCGATCGTCGGCTGCATCGCGAAGAAGTCGAACAGGTCGCCCAGGTAGAGCGCCTGCTCGGCCGCGTCGCTCGCCGTGCTCAGGAGGCGCTGCAGCAGATCGCGCCCGCGGGCGAAGGCGCCGGCGAGGAAGGTGAGCGTGCCTAACGAGATGAGCCCGGCCACGGCCCGGGCGAGGATGAGCACGTACGCGGTGTAGTACCCGCCGGTGCCGACGAGGCCGAGCAGGCCGCCGACGCCGGCGCGGCGGGCGGCGAGGCGGGCATTCTCCGCGTCGAAGCGGTCGGCGAGCGTGCGGTAGCGCCCGACGAGCCACGGCGCGAGGCCGAAGCTCTGCACCTCCTTGGCCGTGCGGTCGCTCGCGCCGACGTAGCGCAGGTAGTCGAGCTGTCGCCGCTCGGGGGTCCAGCGGAAGAGGAGCGAGTAGCCGAGGCCGGCGAAGTGCGTCTCGCCGAGGAACGACGGCAGGATCGCGACGACGAGCAAGACGAGCAGGCGCCAGTCGAAGGCCGCCATCGTCACGACGAGCGAGGCGAGGGTGAGCGAGTCCTGCGCCATGCCCAACAGCTGCGTGAACAGGCCGATGCGCCCCGCGGTCTGGCGGCGGGCGCGCTCGAGCTGGTCGTAGAACGTGGGATCCTCGAAGTGCGCGAGGTCGAGCGTCGCGGCGTGCTCCATGAGACGGATGCTCGTCCGGTTGCTGAACCGGTCGGCGAGCAGCGACTCGAACAGCGCAGAGGCGCGGCCCAACAGATCCCCGACGACGACGAGCGCGACCTCGAACGCGACGAGGTGCCAGAGGCGGCTCGCGATCGCGTCGCGCGCCGGCCCCGTCGCGCGCGCCGCCGTGACCACGGCGTCGATGATCAGCTTGCCGATCCAGAGCGTGAGCACCGGGAAGCCGGCGCGCACGAGCCGCAGCAGGGCAATGCTGGCCGCGTAGCCGCGGTGCGTGTGCCAGACGAGCCGCAGGAGCGCGGGGACGTG
>DASWUT010000455.1:0-2109 GCA_036401455.1 Gemmatirosa sp.
CTCCCCCTTCCCCCCCCGTTCGATGACCAACCTCCTGCCCGCGCCCACACTCGCGCCCGCGCCCGCCCCCGACTCGCGCTGGCATGCCGCGCCCGCACGCACCCGCATAACGTACCAGCCGCGCGCCGACCACGTGTCCACATCTCGCCCCGACGGCCCGACGTGCGACGTGGTGCACGACATGGCGCGCGACGCGGCGCGCGACGCGCTGCCGCGGGCGCTCACGCTGCTCACCGCCGACGAGCGGGCGCGGTTCGACCTCGCCGTGCGCGGGGTGTGCGCGCCCACGCACCTCGACTCTCCCGCGGCACTCGGTGCCGCGCTCGGTGCGCGCCCGGCCGACGGCGTGGTGGTGTCGGCCGCGGTGCTCGCCGCCGGTGGCGGGCGCGCGCTCCCCGCGATCGCGGCGCTCGGGCGGACGTTCGCGGCCACGCCGCTCGTCGTGCTCGTCACGGGCGAGGTCGCGCCCGCGGTGCTCGTCGGACTCGGGCGGAGCGGGGCGCGTGCCGTGGTCGACGTGCGCAGCGCGACGGGCTGGGGCGCTCTCCAGGGACTCTGGCCGTCGGTCGGGGTGCGCACGCTCGCGCACCGCGCGGCGGACGTGCTGGCCGAACCGCTCGCCGACACGTCGCCCACGATGCGGCGCTTCGTGCTCGGATTGTTCGAGGCGCCGGCGCACGTGCGCACGGTGCAGCGCTACGCGGCGCGGTTCGGCGTGTTGCCGACGACGCTGACGAGCCGGTTCTTTCGGGCAGGGCTGCCGGCGCCACGCCAGTACCTGGCCCTCGCGCGACTCGCGCGCGCCGCGCAGCTGCTCGAATCGCCGCGGTGGACCGTGGGGGCAGTGGCCGCGGAGCTGGAGCACTCGAGCGCCCAGGCGTTCTCGCGCCACCTCGTGCTGCAGCTCGGGGTCAGGCCACGCGAGTTTCGGCGCCGCTACGACACGGCCGGGATGCTGGAGCGGTTCGCGGCAGAGCTGCTCGCGCCGTACGCGGCCGTGCTGCGCACGTTCGAGCCGTTCTGAACCCGGCAGCGCCCGGCGGGAAAGCGCTCGGCGCGGGCGGGCAACTCAGCCGCCGGCGCCGACCCGCCCCGGGCGGAGCCGCCGCAGCGCGCCGCGGATCGCCTTGTACGCCGCCCGGACGAGGATCGCCGTGACGAAGACGACGGCGAGTCCCAGCGTGAGGGCGAGGTAGGGGTGCGCCGCGGCGCCGAGGGCGAGGGCGCCGAAGAGCCCGAGCTCGGCGATGTTGGCGGCGCCGTTGCTGAACGGCTCGGGGCTGGTGTCGATCGCGACGCGGGCACCGAGTTTGGTGACGTTGGTGCCGAGCGCGAGCGTGCCGCCGAGCAGCGTCGCGGCGAGGGCGATCCGTGGGTCGGCGTGCGAGACGGTCGCGGCCGCGATCGCCGCGCCGGCGACGGGGCGGATGGCGGCGTGCACCGTCTCCCAGAGCGAGGCGACGCCTGGGATCAGCGTGGCCGCGAACTCGACGGCGTAGAGGAGGGCGGCTAGGCCGAAGATCCACGGATTCGCGATCGCCGCGAGGCTTCCCGGGAGTCCGTCGATGAAGCCGAAGTGGGCCGCGGCGCCGAGGAGGGCGACCGTGCCGTAGGTGCTGATGCCGGCGGCGGTGGCAAGGGCGAGCGCCTGGGCGAAGAGCGACGTGTCCATGACTCGGCGAGTGGTTGGTGCCCGCGGACGAATACAACGCGACCCGTGCGGTATTACCCCACTCGGGGGCGATCGCGCCGCGCGACGGCAGGAAATGCGGCACCGCCGTGGCCGCCACGGCGGCTGGCGGGGTCGGTGGTCAGCGGACGTCGTGCCGTGGGCGCGGTGCCGCCGCGGGGTGCAGGGCGTCGTGCGTCCAGCGTCGCGGATTATCGCCGATGTAGGCGCGAATACGGCGCAGCGCGTCGGCGTCGCGGACGATGTGCTCGTAGTAGTTCCGTTGCCAGACCGGGACGCCGGGTGTACCGCGGTGTGCGTTCACCGCCCGGGCCGAGAACGATTTGAATGCGCGGACGATTTCGGACAACGGGACGCGGCGATCGGCGATGTACGCCGGGGGCACGCGGTCGGCGGACGGGATGCGGTCGGCGGACGGG
>DASWUT010000456.1:0-7623 GCA_036401455.1 Gemmatirosa sp.
GCGCCCGCGGCCGTCAGGCGCGGCAGCCACGCCGCACGCAGCGAGTCCTGCCGCGCGCGTACCGCCGCCTGCTCCGCAGGCGTACCGAACTCCTGAAACTGCGACGCCGGGCGGCACGACAGCGTCGGCACGCTCGCGAGCACCACGCGGCCGCGCGCGCCCCCCGCGGCGAGCCACGCCGCGAACCCCACGGAGTCGCGCACGTCGGGCAGCGTCACGGCGTCGCCCTCCACGGCGCGCCCGCCCGTCCCCGGGCTCCAGGCGAGCATCGTCGCCTCGAGTGTCCGCACCCGCGGCGCGATCAGGTCGACGTGCGCCGGTCCGCGGCGCCAGCTGTTGAACGTGCCGTACTGCTCGCGGCGCGCGGCGACCCCCCAGCGGCGGTACTGCGCGATCGCCCAGTCGCTCGCCCCGAGGTTGGCGGGCGAGCCCGTGAGCCGCGGGCCCACCGAGTCGGCGAGCGCCTGGGCGAGCGCGGCGACCTCGGAGTGCGTCGTCTCCTCGTCCATCATCCGGCGGATCACCGGATCGGTCGGCTGCGTCGTCCGGATGTACGGCCCCGTCGTCGGCTGCCCGAACGGATTGGGCGCGACCGGTTGCGGCGCGAACGGGTTGGGCGCCGCCGACGTCGCCGCCGGCGGAGCGGGAGGGCGGGTCGGCGCCGGCGTGACCCCGGGCGTCTGGGCGAGGAGCGGCGCCGCGAGCACGAGCGGCGCGGCACAGGCGGCGACCACGCCGGGTGCGAACGGGCGAAGCGCGGACACGCGACGTGCGAACATGCGACGTGCGACCATGCGCAGTGCGAACGGAAGGCGGGCGGGCGTCATCCGGTCCAGCTTATCGCCGTTCCGGTCCCAACTGCCACCGCCCGACGTCGCGTCAGCCGCTCCGGCTCACGCGGTGCCGGCTCACGCGCTCCGACCCAGCGCGGCGCGTACCGCCTCGCGCATCGCGAGCAGCGCGTCGCCGCGCGCCGCGGCCGTGTCGCCGCGCACGTGCAGCTCCACCCCGTCGGTCACCGCCACGCGTTGCCACTGCGCGGGCGTGCCATCGACCACGCCGTCCGGCACCGGCGCGCCTGGCGCGCCGCCCTGCAGCGCGGGCGCGAGCGCCGTGGCCACCCTCCGCTCGAGCGCATCGCCCGCGCTGTCGCGCAGCTCGCGCTTGATCCCGTCGAGCGGCTGCCCCTCGCGCTGCCGGATCTTGATCGCGAGCAGCTGTAACAGGTGCCGGTAGTGGTAGATCGCCGACGTCCCCGTCCCCTCTGGCCGGTCGAGCAGCCCGTTGGACACGTAGAACCGCACCGCGCGCGCGCTCGGCGCTGCGCGGGCCGAGGCGTTGGTCGGACGCATCCCGGCCGCATCGACGAGCGCCGTGGCGTGCGCGGCGAGCGACCGGGCGTTGAACGGCGCGTGGCGGGCGTGCAGCCGCAGCAGATGCACGGGTGACTCGGCCATGTGCGACACGATAGGTGTAGCGCCGGTGTTTCGGTAGGGTGGCGCTGCGGTGGCGGGCCGGTGTCGCGCGTCCGTGACACTGAACGCCGCCGTTCGCCTCGCTACAGCACGCGCTGCAGCAGCGCCGCGCCCCCGTCGCGCACCTTCTCCCACCAGGGCCGGGTCCGCATCGCTGCACGCGTCATCTCGCGGCTGTAGCGCAGGTCGTCGAGGAACGTTCGCTCCATCCTTCCGACCACCGCGGAATCGAGCACGAGCAGCGTCGTCTCGTCGTTGAAGGCGAGCGACCGGTTGTCGAAGTTCATCGACCCCACGCTCCCCCACTGCCCGTCGGCGGCGAGCGTCTTCGCGTGCATGTTGGACGGCTGGTACTCGTAGATGCGCACCCCGCCGGCGAGCAGCTCCTCGTAGCGATACCGCCCGGCCCAGCGCGCCGTCTTCACGTCGCTGTTGGGCCCCGTCGTCAGCACCCGCACGTCGACGCCGCGCCGGGCAGCCGAGATGAGGAGTCGGCGGAAATCCTCGTCCGGGATGAAGTACGCGTTCGTGATGTAGAGCCGCTTGCGCGCCCCCGCGATCGACAGCGCGTAGTACCGCTCCGCCACCGTGCTTCCCGTCGACGGCACCGCGTGCAGCAACGCCGCCTCCACCCCGCCCGGCGCCGGCGTCACCGAGTCCCCCACCGCCGGGCGAAACGACACCCCGGGGTAGAACGTGCGCCCGGTGAGCAGCTCGCCCGTCGCCTCGGCCCACGTCGTCGCGAACGTCGCCTCAAGTTGCGCCACCGCCGGCCCCTCGAAGCGCACGTTCGTCTCGCGCCACTCGTTCACGCGCCGCCCCCCGCCCAGCCAGTAGTCCGCAAGCCCGAACCCGCCCGTGTAGCCCACCCGCCCGTCGACGACCACCACGCGCGCGTGCGACCGTTCGGCCACAGTGTTCAGGTCATACCAGCGCAACTGCCGCAGCCACGCCACCTCGACACCGCTGTGCGCGACTGCATCCGCCCACCGACGCGACAGCGTCTGCGCACCAAATCCATCCAGCAGCAGCAGCACGCGCGCCCCGCGCCGCGCGCAATCGCCGAGCGCGGCGGCCATCGTGTCGGCCACGGCGCCCGGTTTGGCGAAGTACATCTGAACGGTGACCGCGTGCTCGCAGCTGCGGATGTCGCGCCAGAGCAGCGGGTAGGTCGCGTCGCCGTTCTCCAGCACCTCGACGCGGTTCCCCGGGTGCAACTCGACCCCGGTGTAGAGCGTCATCGTCCGCGTGAACAGCGAGTCGCCGGGCGCGGGCGCGCCATGCGGGTCGCCGCGCGCGATGACGTACTCGACCGGCGTGCCCCGCGTCATCGTCAGCGCCCCGACCAGGGCGAGCGCGAGCACGAACGCGATCGCGACGTAGCTGAGCAGGCGGCGAACGTCCGTCGGCCAGGGCGCGAACGCCGGCTCGGCGTCCGCCGCGGGCGGCGGGGCGTCCACCCCCGACGCGGTCGGCGGGGAGGCGATGGCCATCACGCGAGGGGCAGTGCACCGGGCGTTCCACCCCGGCGCGCCGAGCGACACGTGCCGTGCGCAACCACGACCGCGCCCGGGCCGTACGTTGTCGCGCGTCGACCCCGACGTCGCCGCTCATCCCTCCGTTCTCGCGACCTCCGTCATGCACGCGACCGAGGAGTTCCAGTACCTCACGGTTCTCATCTCGATCGTCCTTGGGCTCGGCATCACCCAGCTGCTCACCGGGATCGGGCGACTCGCGCAGGCGCGGGGGCGCGTGCGCCTCTACTGGCCGGCCGCGCTGTGGGTCGGTCTGCTCTTCCTCGTCCACGTGCAGTCGTGGTGGGCGATCTTCGCCTTGCGCGACCACCGCGGGTGGACGTTCCTCGCCTTCCTCGTCGTGCTCATGACGCCGACGAGTCTGTATCTCATGGCCGCGCTCGCCCTGCCCGACATCGACGTGCGGAGCGGCGAGTCGGTCGATCTGCGCGCTCATTACTACGCGCAGGCCCGATGGTTTTTCGGCGCGGTCGAACTCGTGATCCTCTCGAGTCTCCTCCGCCCGCTCGTGTTCGAGGGCCGGATCCCGCTCGACCTCGACCGCGGCATTCAGGGCGCGTATCTCGTGCTCGCCGGCGTCGCGATGGTCACCCGCCGCGAGGCGTTCCACCGCGCGTTTGCCCTCGTCGGCGCCGGCCTCTACACGGCGTACGTCACCCTGCTCTTCACGCAGCTCCGCTGACTGCCCCGTGCCGCCCGCCTCGTGCTGACGCCCCTCGCCCTGCACGCCGCCGACTCGCGGCCCACCAATCAGCGCGCCGCGACGGCCTCGCTCTCGCGCGGCGCCCTCGCCGCCCTCGCCGCGGCGACCGTCGTCCTCCACCTCGTCGCCGACGCGTGGTCGCCCTACGGCATCCACCGCGACGAACTCCTCTACCTCGCGATGGGGCGCCACCTGCGCCTCTGGGCGATGGACTTCCCCCCGTTCATGGCGCTCGCCGCGCAGGCCACGCGCGCCCTCGCCCTCCCCTTCGGCGGCGAGCGCGCGCTCGGAACTTCGATGGCCCTGCTGCGCCTGCTCCCCGCGCTCGCTGCAGGCGCGATCGTCCTGCTCGCGGCGCTCGTCGCCCGCGCCCTCGGCGGCGGACGCGCGGCACAGCTGCTCGCGGCGGCGTGCGTGCTCGCCTCGCCGCTCTACATGCGCACCGGCGCGCTCTTTCATCCGGTCGTCTTCGACCAGCTCTGGTGGACCCTCGCCCTGTACGCCCTCGTCCGGATCGGCCGCTCGGCCGAGGACGGGTCCGCACCGGTCGCGACCGCCCGCGAATGGCTCCTCCTCGGCGCGGCGCTCGGGCTCGGGCTCCTGACCAAGTTCTCGGTCGCTTTCATCGCCATCGGCGTCGTGGCGGGCGTGCTCGCAACCCCGCTCCGCCGCGCCCTCGGCACCCCGTGGCCATGGGCCGCGGCGCTGCTCGCCCTGCTGATTGGCTCGCCCGGTGTGGTCGGACAGGTGCGGCTCGGGTGGCCGCTGGTCGGGCAGATGGCCGCCCTCCGCGCGTCGCAGCTCGTCCACGTGGGCCCGGCCGAATTCCTCGGCGGCCAGCTGCTCTTCGGGCCGCAGGTGCTGCTCGCCGCATTCGGCGTCTGGGCGCTGCTCGCCCGCCCGGCGCTGCGGGCGGGACGCGCCGCGGCGGTCGCCTGCGTGGTCGCGTTCGCGCTCCTGCTGCTCGGGCACGGCAAGTCGTACTACATCGGACCCATCTACCCCTCGCTGTGGGCCGCGGGCGCGGTCGCGCTCGCCGCCGACGTCGCGCGGTGGCGCACGATGCCGGGTTGGCGGCCCCGTGTCGGGCTCGCCGTGGCCGCCGTCGGCGTCGCGCTCGTCGCTCTCTACGGCGTCGTCAGCCTCCCCCTCGGCGTGCCGATTCTGCCGCCGGTGCCGATGGCCCGCTACGCCGCCGCGCTCGGCGTGGGCACCGAGACCAACACCGGCGGCCACCTCACCCTGCCGCAGGACTTCGCCGACATGCTCGGCTGGCCCGAGCAGGCGCAGGCCGCGGCACGTGTCCTTCACGCGCTCCCCGCCGCCGACCAGGCGCGGGCCGTGGTCGCTGGCGGAAACTACGGCGAGGCAGGAGCGATCGAGCTGTACGGGCCACCGCTCGGCGTGTCCGCCCCGATCAGCAGCGCCGGAAGCTACTGGTTCTTCGGCCCCGGCCCACGCGCGGGCGACGTGCTCGTCGTGCTCGCCGATTCGGCACACGCCGCGCGCGACCTGCCGTCCCTCTACGCCCGCGTGCGACCCGTGGCGCGCGCGATCCCTGACTCGCTCCGCCCGTGGGTCGTTCCCGAGCAGCGCAACGCGTGGGTGTTCGTCTGCGACGGCCCGCGGCAGACGTTACAGCAGGTGTGGCCGTCGCTCGCCGGCCGGAACTGACCCGCGATTGACTTGCCGCGCCCCTGGAATATTATGCAGCCCCCAATGCATAACATCCCGGTCGGCATCCTCGGCGCGAGCGGCTACGCAGGCCGCGAACTCTGCGCCCTCGTCGCCGCCCACCCGCGCTTCACCCTCGCCTTCGCGACCGCCGACCGGCGCCGCGGCGAGACCGTGCGCCTCGGGCCGCCCTACGCCCCGCCCGCGCCGGTCACCTTCGTCGCCTCCGACGACGCCCCCCTCGGCGACGCCGCCCTCGTCTTCGCCGCCCTCCCCCACGGTGCGTCCGCGGAGTGGAGCGCCCGCGCCCGCACGGCCGGCGCCCGTGTCGTCGACCTCTCGAGCGACCTGCGCCCCGGCCACCTCACCGACGCCCTGCGGCAGACGCTCGCGCCCGGTGCGACCTCGGGCGGCATCCCGTACGGCCTTCCCGAGCTCTTCCGCGACCAGGTGCGCTGCGCCGATGTCGTCGCCAATCCGGGCTGCTACCCGACCGCGATCCTCGTCGCCCTCGCGCCGCTCGCCCGCGCCGGGCTGATCCGACCCGGTACCACCGTCGTCGCCGACGCGGCGAGCGGCGTCACCGGTGCCGGCAACTCGCCCAAGGAAGAACTCCTCTTTGGCGAGGTCACCGAAAACTTTCGCGCCTACGGCACCGCGGGCGGCGCCGCCAACGTCCACCGGCACCTCCCCGAGATGAGCGCCGCCCTCGCCGCGCTCGGCGCTGACGCGGACCTCGTCTTCACCCCGCACCTGCTCCCGGTCGCGCGCGGCATCCTCGCCACCTGCACCGTCCCGGTCACCGCGCTCCCCGCCGACCCGCTTGCCCTCTGGCGCGACGCCTACGACGGGGAACCGTTCATCGAGGTGACCGACGCGATGCCCGCGATCACCGACGTCGAGCGGCGCAACGTCGTCCGCGTCACCGCCCTGCCGGTCCGCAACGTCCGCACGCCCACGCTCCTCGTCGTCGCGGCGATGGACAACCTCACCAAGGGCGCCGCCGGCCAGGCCGTCCAGAACGCCAACCTCATGCTCGGCCTCGACGAGACGGCCGGGCTGCCGCGCTAGCCCGTGCCCGTGCCCGACCACGACATCGCCGACGGTATCACGGTCCTCAAGATCGGCGGGCGGCCGCAGGCGAACCCCGCCCTCCCCACCGCCCTCGCCCGCGCCTGGCGCGCGAGCGGCGGCCGCCTCGTCGTCGTCCACGGCGGCGGCGACGCGGTGAGCGAACTCCAGCGCGCTCGTGGCGTCGAACCGCGCTTCGTCGGTGGTCGCCGCGTCACCACGCCCGGCGACCTCGACGTGCTCCGCATGGCGCTCTCCGGACTCGCCAACAAGCAGCTCGTCGCCGCCCTCGGCGCCGCTGGCGTCCCCGCCTTCGGCTGCTCGGGCGAGGACGGCGCCCTGCTCCTCGCGACCCGCACCCCCGAGACCGCCCTCGGCGCGGTGGGCGTGCCCGCACGCGTCGACGCCCCCCTCCTGCGCCTTCTGTTGGGCGCCGGGCGCTGCCCCGTCGTTTCCCCCGTCTCGGCAGACGCCGACGCGCCCGGCACCGCCCTCAACGTGAACGGTGACGACGCCGCCGCGGCGATCGCCGCCGCGCTCCGCGCCGCCGAACTGTTCTTCCTCGCCGATGTCTCCGGCGTGCTCGCCGACGGGCACCCGGTCGCGACGCTCGACCCCTCGGGCGCGCGCGCCCTCGTCGATGACCGCACCGCCGCGGGCGGGATGGCCGCCAAGCTCGACGCCGCCCTCGCCGCCCTTGCGGCCGGCGTCCCCCGCGTTCGCATCGGTGACGTGGCCGCGCTCGCCGACCGTACCCGCGGGACTGCAATCGTCGGCACGGCGGATGCCGCAGCCGCCGCCGCCTGACGCTGTTTATCGCACTACTGATCCACTCATGGCTACCCTCGTCCGTCCCGGCGCACCCGACGTCGCGCCCGCTCCGACCGCCACCCCGGCGGCGCCGTCCGCCACCGAGCACCTGCTCGGGACGTACAAGCGCGCGCCCATGCGCCTCGTCCGGGGCGACGGCGTCACCCTGTGGGACGAGACCGGCCACGCCTACCTCGATTTCACCAGTGGAATCGCCGTCAACGCCCTCGGCTACGGCGACCCTGGCCTCGCGCAGGCCATGCGCGACGCGACCGAGAGCGGTCTCGTCCACGTCTCCAACCTCTTTCGCACCGAGCCGGGCGAGCGGCTCGCCGAGTTCCCCGTCTCGCACTCT
>DASWUT010000457.1:0-1813 GCA_036401455.1 Gemmatirosa sp.
CCGCAGGCGGGGCCGCGCGCTGGGCGGGCCGGGGGCCCGGCCCTATCTTGGGAATCGCCGAACGGCTTCCAAATCCCTCACGCGGTCCGCCTGCGGCCCGAACGGACCCTGCCGCGGCCAGTGCGTGACCGCCCGCGCCGCCCGCCCCGCTCCCTGTGACGTCCTCGCCCGTGACGTCTCCCCCGGCCGACCCCGGGGCCGGATCCGTGACCGCGCTGCTCGCGGCGTGGGAACGCGGCGACCGCCCCGCGCTCGACGCGCTGCTGCCGAGCGTCTACGGCGAGCTGCACGCGCAGGCGCGGCGCGCGCTCCGGGCGCAGCCGGCCGGGCACACGCTCCAGCCCACCGCGCTCGTGCACGAGACCTACCTTCGCCTCGCCGGCCAGGCGCAGGGCGGCGAGCCGGGGACCGGAAGCCAGAACCGGGCGCACTTCTTCGCCGTCGCCGCGCTGGTGATGCGCGCCGTGCTCGTCGACCACGCCCGCGCCCGGCAGCGGGTCAAGCGCGGCGGCGATCACACGCGCGTAACGCTCGGCGGCGCGGCCGGGGTCGCCACGCCCGCGCCGGCCGTCGACGTGCTCGACCTCGACGAGGCCCTCACGCGCCTGGCCGCGCGCGACCCCGTAAAGGCGCGCGTCGTCGAGCTGCGCTACTTCGTCGGCCTGAGCCTCGCGGAAACGGCCGGCGCGCTCGGCGTGTCGGAGGCCACCGTCAGCCGCCACTGGACCGCGGCGCGCCTGTGGCTCCGGCGCGAGCTCACGAACGTCTGACACCCCGGCCCGGACACGCGTGCTCCGCCCCGACATCCCGACGCCCCCCGAGCGGTGGGAGGCCGTGATGGCGCTCCTCGACGCGGCCCTGGAGCGGCCCGCCGCCGAGCGCCTGGCCTACGTCGCCGCGGCCGCGGGCGACGACGCCGCGCTTCGCGCGGAGGTTGAGTCGTTGCTCGCCGTGGAGCCCGCCGCGGCCGGATTCCTCGACGCCCCGGTCGTCGTTCCGGAGGGGGCGACCGCGGACCTGACCGGCCACTTGCGCGCGGCGCTCGGCGTTGCGTGCGGCGCGCCGCCGGAGGACGACGGCGCGCCGCACATCGCCGGGCGACGAGTGGGCCCGTACCGGCTCGTGCGCGAGCTCGGGCGCGGCGGCATGGGCACGGTCTACCTCGCCGAGCGCGACGACGTGGGGCGCCGGGTCGCGCTCAAGCTGGTGCGCGGCGGCCTCGCCGCGCCCGAGCGCGTGGCCCGTTTCCTCGTCGAACGGCGCGTGCTCGCCCGGCTCGACCATCCGCACGTCGCGCGGCTGCTCGACGCGGGCGTGGTCGACGGCGGCCCGGACGACGGCACGCCGTGGTTCGCGATGGAGGTCGTCGACGGCGAGCCGCTCGACCGCTACTGCGACGCGCGCCGGCTGCGGGTCGGCGCGCGGCTCGCGCTCGTGGAGCAGGTGTGCGAGGCCGTCGCTTACGCGCACCGCTACCTCGTGGTCCACCGCGACCTCAAACCGTCGAACGTGCTCGTCACGGTCGGGGAGGGCGCGGCCGGCGGTGCGGGTGCCGGTACGGGGGCCGGTACGGTGAAGCTGCTCGACTTCGGCATCGCCAAGCTGCTCGCCGACGACGGAGCCGGGGCGGCGGCCGGCGACGGCGGCGCGGCGCTCGCGGGAGGGGCGCTGACCGAGGCCGGGCTGCGGTTGCTGACGCCGGAGTACGCCGCGCCCGAGCAGGTGCGCGGCGAGCCGGTGACCACGGCCACCGACGTCTATGCGTTAGGCGTGCTGCTTTACGAGCTCCTCGCGGGGGCACTGCCGCGGCCCG
>DASWUT010000458.1:0-2546 GCA_036401455.1 Gemmatirosa sp.
ATCGTCTGCAACGGGTACAAGGACCACGAGTTCATGCGCCTGGCCCTCATGGGGCAGAAGGTCGGACACGAGGTGTTCATCGTCATCGAGCAACTGTCCGAGCTGGACGTATTGCTCGAGGTCGCGGACGAACTGCACGTGCGCCCAACGGTGGGTGTCCGGGTGAAGCTCGCCACAGAGAGCGCTGGGCGTTGGGCGCAGAGCGCGGGCGAGAAGAGCAAGTTCGGCCTCAACCCGTCGCAGCTCGTCAAGCTGATCGACCGGCTGCGCGACGCCGGGCAGCTCGACATTCTCAAGCTCGTGCACTTCCACCTCGGCTCGCAGATTCCCGACATCCGGTTCATCAAGTCGGGACTGCAGGAAGTCGCGCGCTTCTACGTCGAGCTTCGCAAGATGGGGGTCGAACTTTCGCACGTGGACGTCGGCGGCGGACTCGGCGTCGACTACGACGGGACGGGATCGTCGCAGAGCAACGCGAGCGTGAACTACTCGCTGCAGGAGTACGCCAACGACGTCGTGTACACGATGGCCGAGGCGTGCCGCGAGGCCGAGGTCCCGATGCCGCACCTCATCTCGGAGAGTGGGCGCGCGTTGACGGCGCACCACGCGATGCTGCTGCTCAAGGTGATCGACGTCGAGAGCCAGGCCGAACCGCCGCTTCCTTCGCTCACCGACGACGACCATGGAATCCTGCACGAGATGGTCGAAGACTACGCGCTGCTGCGCGGTGAAGGCGGCGGACGCCCGCTCACGCCGCACAAGGTGATGGCGATCTACCACGATGCGAGCTTCGCGAAGGACCGTTCGCGCCAGCTGTTCAACAGCGGCGTGCTCGATCTGCGCGGGCTCGCACTCGCCGAGCAGATCTACTTCGCGGTGATCAACCGCATCGCGGGGATCGTCAACGCGGATCGCGACGAGTACGAGGAGATCCACAAGGAGCTCGATGCGACGCTCGTCGACCGCTATTTCTGCAACTTCTCACTGTTCCAATCGCTGCCCGACAACTGGGCGATCGACCAGCTGTTCCCGATCATGCCGGTGCACCGGCTGGACGAGCGCCCGACGCGGTTAGGCACGCTGCAGGACGTAACGTGCGACTCCGACGGCAAGATCGACCGGTTCGTCGGGGACCGCACGGGGCGCCCGTCGCTTGAGCTGCACGAGTTCCGCGACGACGAGGAATACGTGCTGGGCATCTTTCTGACGGGTGCCTATCAGGAGATCCTCGGCGACCTGCACAACCTGTTTGGCGACACGAACGCCGTGCACGTGAAGCTGACGGAGCGTGGTGCGGAGATCACCGACCTCGTGCACGGTGACACGGTGACCGAGGTGCTCAACTACGTGCAGTTTCATGCGCCGTCGCTGCTGACGACGTGGCGGCGGAAGGTCACGGCGGCCAAGGAGCTGTCGCGGAGCGAGGCCAACCAGTTCGTCGCGGATTACGTCGCGGGGCTCGACGGGTACACGTACCTCGAAGGCGAGGCGGCGCGATGACCGAGGGCGCGGCGGACGATCGGGCGGCGAGCGCGGTCGTACCGCCACGGGCCGCGCTCTGGGAAGACTTCGTCGACGTGTTCGCGAGCCCGTCGGCGGTGTTCGCGCGGCGGAGCGACGGCGCGTACGCGGGCGGGCTGACGCTGCTCGGGGTGCTCTCGGCGGTCGTGTTCGTCGCGGCGCGCGGGTTCTGGCAGCCGTACTTCGCGCGCCAGATGGAGCTGGGCATCGCCGCGCAGCAGGCGTCGGGGAAGCTGACCGCTGCGCAGGTCGAGAGCGCGCGTCCGACGATGGAGCGGTTCGCGGACCTGTTCACGTGGGCGGTCGGTACGCTCGGCACGCCGCTCATCGTGATGTTCGTCGCGCTGCTCGTCCTTGGTGCGGCGCGCGCGGTCGGCGCCCGCCTGACCTACGGGCAGTCGCTCGTCGTCGCGACGCTGGCGTACGTGCCGCGACTGCTCGCGCTGCTGGCCGGTGCGGGCGTGCTCGCGCGCAGCGACGTCACGGGGTTTGCGGAAGGCGCGATTCCGACGAGCCCTGCGGCGCTGCTGCAGCCGGGCGCGTCGCGCGTGCTCGTCGCGTTGCTCGTCCGCTTCGATCCGTTCGTGCTCTGGAGCACGCTGCTGATCGGTATCGGGGTCGCGGTGATCGGGCGGGTGCCCCGCGGCAAGGGCGCGACCGCGGCCCTGCTCGTCTGGGCGTTCGCGACACTCGGCGCGCTGCTCGGCGCGTTGCGGGCGGCGGCGGCTGCTTCGTGACCGTCTGCGGCGACGGCGCGAAGATCCGTCGTCGCACGGACGAACGGAAGGAACGACGGGATTACGGGATTTTCGGGATTGACGGGATTGAGCGTTGACGACGGGTAGCACATCGGCCGTTGAATCCCCACAATCCCGTCATCCCGTCAAGTCAGCAGTCGCAGTACCGCATTCAATCGGCGCTACTCACCCCTGGCCATAGCGCGTCGAGACCTCGCCCCAGTTGACCGTGTTCCACCACGCGTCGATGTAGTCGGGGCGGCGGTTCTGGTACTTCAGGTAGTAGCT
>DASWUT010000459.1:0-4243 GCA_036401455.1 Gemmatirosa sp.
GGCGGCACGCGGAGCGCGGCGATCGCGGCCACGCCCGCGCGCCGGGCCGCACGCGCCTGCACCGACGGCACGACGGCCACCGCGGCCGCGACGAGCGCGACGGACGCGAGCCCCGGGCGGCGCGGCCGTCGCACCACGGCCACCGCGGCGAGCGCGAGCGCGAACCCGGCGACGAGCGGCGACGCCTCGCCCGCCACGACGATGAGAGGAAGCAGCGCGTACGTGAACGGCGGCACGAGGCGCAGGGCCACGAGCAGCGCGGCCAGGCCGACGAGCGCGGCGAGAACGCGCCGGCGTCGCACGCGCCCGCCAGGCGGCGCGGCCGTGGATCCGGAATGATGCAAGGAGGGCGGCACGGGGGTCGGCGGGGACGGGACGGAAGCTATCCGCCCACCGCTCCGCGCGACCCACGTCGTACGTTAGGCCGGCGCGGCCCGCTCCTTCCAGTCCACGCGGTCCGCGGCGGGGCGCCACCCGCCGGCCGAGCGCCGCTCGGAAGACCACTGCTCGGGAGACCGCTGCTCGGGCGAGCGTGCTTCGGCGCGCGGCGCGGTGGGCACCGCCGAGACCAGGCGCAGGGCGGCGGCCCAGCAGGCCTGCTCGATGCGCTCGGCGTCGGGGTCGCCCTCGTGCGCTACGCGCACGGCGCGGGCGAGGGCGTGCAGTTCGCGGACGCTCGCGGCAGCAGCGGCGCGCGCGAGGTAGTGCTCGACGACGACTCGGTCCACAGAACCTCCGGATACGGGGGTGTGGGCAACGGCGGCGAAACACGAGCGGTCCGGCGACTTCGACCCAATCATATACCAACCGCTCGTGCAATGGACGAGTCCGCGCGCGAATGGTTGCATTCCGTTACTCCATCCCGCCGCGCCGCCCTCTCTCGTCCCACGATGCCGCTGCTGCTCTTCGCCCTCGTCCTGCTCGGTGCCGTCGCGCTGATCCCGCTCGGCCTGCCGGGCACGTGGCTCATGATCGCCGCGGCGTTCGGGTACAACGCGCTCGCCGCGTCGACGCCCGGCGCCGGCCACATCGCCACCGCGTCGCTCATCGGCACCTGCGCGCTCGCCCTCGCGGCCGAGGCGCTCGAATTCGTCGTCAGCGCGCGCGCCGCGACCCGCTACGGCGGGTCACGGCGCGCGGGGTGGGGCGCGATGTTAGGCGGCATCGTTGGGGCCGTCGCCGGCGTGCCCGTGCCAGTCGTCGGCTCGGTCATCGGCGCGCTGGCCGGCGCGTTTGCCGGGGCGTTCGTCGCGGAGATGACGCATCGCCGCGGGACGGGCACGGCCGCACGCGTCGCGACCGGCGCGCTCGTCGGCCGTGTGGTCGCGGCCGCGGTCAAGACCGGCGTTGGCGTCGTGATCGCCGTCTGGCTGCTGATCGCGGCGCGGTGAGCCGCGCGTCAGGGCGCGATGGCGCGCTCCGCGTACGCGCCGAGCCGCTCGACGAGCTGCCGGATCTCCCGCTCGCGCCGCCTCGTCAGCGTCACGTAGATGCCGCGGCTGAGCCCGTACGTGCCGCCGATGAGCGCGCCGACGAGGCCGACCACGGGGAGGGCCGCGTGAAACACGCCGATCCCGACCGCGACCGCCGGCGCGGTGAGACCGCCGCCCATCCCGCCCATCAGCCCACCGAAGATGCCGCCGGCCGTCGCCGATAGATCCTCTTCGGCCCGGATCGTCGTCTGCCCACCACGCGTCGTGAGCGTGACGAACACCCGGCGCCCCGACATGCGATGGCCGTATTGCGTGGGCGTCGGGCTCCACGTCACCGTGCGACCGAGCGTGCTCACGAGGCCGGGCTCGCCGAAGGTGCGGCGCACCTCGCCCACGAGCGCCTCGAGGTCGTCCGCCGTGACCTCGCCGTCGACGACGCGCTCGACGTGAACGCGCGTCGGCGCGCCGACGAAGCGCGACGCGGCGGCGACCGGCGACGCCGTCGCGAGGTCGGTCGCGGCGCGCCGCACGAGCGCAGGGTCGAGCCCCGCCTCGCGCGCGATCTCCTCGAGGTCGGCCAGCGAGGTGCCGGTCGCCCCGGGCTCGTCGACCTGCAGCTCGGCCGCGCGGCGCAGGATGAGAGCGACCTCCTGATCGCTATAACGGCGCGGGCTCACGGCGTTCGGCTCCGTCTGGCGCGAGTCGGGCGCGGGCCGACTGGCCGGGCGGTCGGAGGCGGGCATGCGCGCAAGCTACCAACGCCGGCGCGGCTACGTTTCGCGCCATCATGCCGCGCCCGCGCCGGGTCGAGCTCTCGACCGTGTTGAGCTGGATCGCGATCGTCGCGACCGTCGCCGCGCTGCTGGCGGAGGGCATCGGGTTGCGCGACGCGGGGGAGCGGCTGCGGGCGCAGGAGGCCCAAGAGGCGCGCGAGGCGGCGCAGCACGCGGGGCGCGGCGCGCCGGTGCACGCGCCGTAACTTGGGCTCGTCACGCTCGCGCCCCTTCCTCGCCCGCCTCGCCGCATGTCGAACACCGACCGACCGCGCTTGACCCACCCCCGCCTTCGGGAGCTGGAGACCTTTCTCGACGAGCGGCGGGCCGAGCTCCGCGCGGCGGTCGATGCTGTCCCACCCGCCTTGCGGCGCCGCCGCCCCGCGCCCGACTGCTGGTCGACGGCCGAGGTGCTGGAGCACCTCGCAACGCTCGAAGGCGCCGTCGCGAGGCTCGTCGCGGGCGGTGTCGAGGACGCGCGCGCGTCGGGCGTGGCCGAAACGGAGGTGTCGAGCGTCCGGCCGCGGCTCGACGCCGATGCCATGCGCGACCGCAGCCGGGGGATTCAGGCACCGGACCGCCTGCTGCCGCGCGGCGAACTCGACGACGCCGCCGCGTGGGCCGCGGTCGAGCGCGCCCGCGCCACGCTGCTCGCTGCGCTCGCTGGCGGCGACGGCCTCGCGCTTGGCGCCGTCACCCGCCCGCATCCGCTCTTCGGCCCGCTCGACCTCTACCAGTGGGTGCTCGCCGTCGGCGGCCACGAGGCGCGGCACGCGGGGCAGATCCGCGACATTGCTGACGCGTTAGGCACACACGCCGCGCAGCGTTAGCTTCTGGTGATGCCGACCGCCACGCTCCCCACCCCCGCCGCCCTCTGGTTCGTTCGCCACGGGGAGAGCGCCGCCAACGTCGCCCGCGAGGCCGCCTTCGCCCGCGACGCCGAAGAGGTGGACATGGACGTGCGCGACATGGACGTCCCACTCTCCCCGCTCGGCGAGCGGCAGGCGACCGCGCTCGGGCAGTGGTTCGCCCACCGGCCGGCGGCGGAGCGCCCGACGGTGGTCATCGCCTCGCCGTACCAGCGGGCGCGCGAGACCGCCGCACGGATCGTCGCGGCTGGCGGCACCGCAGACGGCCCGCTCGGCGACGACGAACGGGCCGACGACCGCCTGCTCCTGGACGAGCGGTTCCGCGAGAAGGAGCTCGGCCTGTACTACCGCATCACCTACCGCGGCGTGCAGCGCCGCTTCCCCGAGCAGTGGGCGCTGCGGCAGGAGCTCGGGCTGTTCTACTACCGACCGCCCAACGGCGAGAGCGGGGCCGACGTCGCGTTCCGCGTGCGCGCGGGGCTGGACGCCGTGGCGCGCGAACACGCCGGCGAGCGCGTGCTCGTCGTTTGCCATCAGGTCACGATCCTCTGCGGGCGCTACGTGCTCGAGCGGATGACCGAGGACGAGTTGCACCGGGCGTGGCGCGCCTACGACCTCGCCAACTGCTCGGTGACCGAGTACCGGCCGGACGCCGCGCACGGTGGGCGCCTGGCGCTCCGGCAGCTCGGGTTCACCGTGCCGGTACTCTCGGAGGGGGTGCCGGTCACCTCGGAACCGCACCCCACCGGCGGCGCGCCCGTTGGTCCGGCGTGACGGGCGTGCGCCGGTGAGCCGACCGTGAGCGCCCCCGAGGCGCCGAGCCGGCTCGGCGCGCGGTTCGCGCTCCCGCAACTCGCGCTCGTCCTGGGCACCGTCGTGGTCACGGTTGCGTTCGGTGCCTGGCAGGAAGGGCGTCGTGACCGCGGAGCCGAAGCCGACCGCTCGGCCGCGGACGCGCGGGCGCTGACGTTGGAATCGGGGCCGGGCGCCGGGATCGTCGCGCTCGCGGTGCGCGGCGTGGACGGCCGCCCCGTCGCGCTCACCCGGCTCGGGACGCCCGCGGTCGTGA
This sequence comes from Gemmatirosa sp., assembly GCA_036401455.1. Taxonomy (GTDB): domain Bacteria; phylum Gemmatimonadota; class Gemmatimonadetes; order Gemmatimonadales; family Gemmatimonadaceae; genus BPUI01. The sequence continues at coordinate 4,145 of DASWUT010000459.1, forward strand.
TGGTGGTCTCGACGACGTGCGGCGTGTGCAAGGCGGCGCTCGCCGACTTCGGGCGAAGTGCGGCGGGGCGCGCGCTGCCGCGACTCTACGTGCTCACGC
>DASWUT010000460.1:0-2540 GCA_036401455.1 Gemmatirosa sp.
GAGCGCGATCGCTTCGGCCGGCGTGCGGAACGGCATCGCGACCGCGACCGGGCCGAAGATCTCGGTCTGCGCGACGGTCGCCGACGGCGCGACACCCGTCAGCAGCGTCGGCGGATAGAACCACCCCGGCTGCCGCTCCTCGACCGCGGCCCACGACGGCTGCCAGCACACGGCGCCCTCGTCGACGCCGCGCTCGACGAGCGAGCGGATGCGCTCGAGCTGCACCGGCGCGACGATCGCGCCGAGGTCGACACCCTTGTCGAGGGGCGAGCCGAGCCGGAGCCGCTCCATGCGTCGACGGAGCTTGTCGACGAGGCGGTCGTGCACGCCCTCCTGGATCAGGAGCCGCGATCCCGCGCAGCACACCTGCCCCTGGTTGAACCAGATCGCGTCGACGACTCCCTCGACGACGCTGTCGAGATCCGCGTTCTCGAAGACGACGAACGGGCTCTTTCCGCCTAACTCGAGCGACAGCTTCTTGCCGCTGCCCGCCGTCGCGCGGCGGATCGCGGCCCCGACGTCTGTCGATCCGGTGAAGGCGACCTTGTCGACGCCGTCGTGCGCGACGAGTGCGGCGCCCGTCCGTCCGTCGCCGGTGACGACGTTCAGTACGCCGGCCGGCAGCCCCGCATCGTGCGCGAGCTCGGCGAAGCACAGCGCGGTGAGCGGCGTGTACTCCGCTGGCTTGAGCACCACCGTGTTCCCGGCCGCGAGTGCGGGCGCGACCTTCCACGCGAGCATGAGCAGCGGGAAGTTCCACGGGATCACCTGCCCCACGACGCCGACCGGCGCGTAGCCCGGGAACTCCGTCTCGAGCAGCTGCGCCCACCCCGCGTGATGGTAGAAGTGGCGCGCGACGAGCGGGACGTCGAGGTCGCGCGTCTCGCGGATCGACTTGCCGTTGTCGAGCACCTCGAGCACGGCGAGCAGGCGGGCATGCTTCTGGACCGCCCGCGCGAGTGCGTAGAGGTATCGCGCGCGCCCGTGCCCGCCTAACACAGCCCACGCGGGCTGCGCTGCGCGCGCCGCGACGACCGCCCGGTCGACGTCCGCCGCAGTTCCCTGCGGCACGCGGGCGAGCAGCCGGCCCGTCGCGGGCTCGAAGACGTCGAACAGCTCCGCATCGGACGCGCGATACCACTCGCCGCCGACGTGGTGCGCGCCGGCGCTGCCGCGCTCCGCGAGCCAGCGGCGCGCTTCCGCGTCCGACTCGGGCGCGGGGCCGTAGGCCATCGACTGAAAAATCTCGGCGACGGTGGCGGCCATCAGCCCATCGCGTGACGGTGGGCGGCGGAGTAGCGCCCGGTGACGTGGTGCTCGAGCTGGCGCTCGATGTCGGTGAGCAGCGCGCTCGCACCGATGCGGAACACGTCCGACGCGAGCCAGCGCACACCGAGTTCCTCGCGCATCACGAACTGGAACTCGAGCGCCTGTTTCGCGGTGCGGATTCCGCCCGCGGGCTTGAAGCCGATCAGCACGCCCGTGCGCTCGTGGTAGTCGCGGATCGCGCGACACATGACGAGGGCGACCGGAAGCGTCGCGTTCACGCCTTCCTTGCCCGTGCTCGTCTTGATGAAGCCGGCGCCGGCCATCATCGCGACCTGGCTCGCGCGCGCGACGTTGGACAGCGTGGCGAGTTCGCCGGTCGCGAGGATCACCTTGAGGTGTGCGTCGCCGCACGCCTCACGCATCGCACGGACCTCGTCGTAGAGCGCCTCCCACTCGCCGCGCAGCACGTTCGCGCGCGTGATCACGGTGTCGATCTCGACGGCGCCGTCGTCGACCGATGCGCGAATCTCGGCGAGCCGCTCGCGAAGCGGCGAGAGCCCGGCGGGGAAACCCGTCGAGACAGCCGCGACGGGGACGCCGGTGCCGCGCAGCGCGTCGACCGCGGTCGCGACGTACGCGTGGTAGACGCACACCGCGCCGGTCCGGATCCCGAGCGGAGCCGCGCCGAGCGCGTCGACGAGGTCATCGCGCAGCGGGCGCACGGCCTTCGCGCAGAGCCGGCGCACGTTGCTCGGCGTGTCGTCGCCCGCGAGCGTCGTGAGGTCGATGCACGTGATCGCGCGCAGCAACCACGCGGCCTGCCACGCTCCCTTCACGGTGCGGCGTGCCGGGAGCGTCACGGCGCGCCGCTCGACCGCAGACCGATTGACGTGCTGCGCGCGGACGAGTGCGAGGTCGAGCGGCGTTCCCGGATTGCGAAACGGCAGCGCATCTGCCGCGACCGCGCGCGCGCCGGGCGCGCGCGGGTCGACGAGAGACGGGCTGGCGTCCATGCGCGGAATCTACGCGCGCCCGCGCGAACCGCCGAGCATGGCACCGGCTAGCGCGCCGAGTCCGACGGCTGCAGCGACCGCGACGAGCGGGCGCTCGGCCAGCCGCGCGTCGAGCGTCGACCCGGCGACGCGGCGGCGCGCCGCCTCGAAGGCACGCATACCCAACGTCTCGACCGCCTCGGCCGCGTCGTGCGTGCGGGCGTGAACGACCTCGAGGCCACGAGCGGCCTTGCCGATCGCGCGATCGTCCGTCACGCC
>DASWUT010000461.1:0-4167 GCA_036401455.1 Gemmatirosa sp.
GGCAGCATCGCGACCTGCGCCGGCACGACGAGCGCGGTGGCGAGCAGGCCGAACAGCCCGTCGCGCCCGCGAAAGCGCAGCTTGGCGAAGGCGTACCCCGCGGCCGCGTTGACGAACAGCGAGAGCGCCGTCACGAGCGCCGCGATCAGCAAGCTGTTGAGGGCGTAGCGGCCTAACGACAGCCGCGAGAAGAGCGCGCGGTAGTGCTCGAGCGTCGGCGCGTGCGGCACGAAGTGCGGTGGGTAGGTGTTGGCCTCCCCGGGCTGCATGAACGACGCGGCCAGCATCCAGAGCATCGGAAGGAGCGCGATTGCACCGCCCGCGACGAGCGCGACGGCGAGCAGCGCGCGCGCGACACGCGGCGCGACGCGCGGCGCGAATCGCGGCGCGGCGGGCGGCGAGGCGGGTGCGCCGCTCACGCGTTCGCGCGTCGGAACGCGCGCTGCAATCCGTGCTGGACGAGCGCGCACACGACGACGAGCGCGAACAGCACGAACGCGATCGCGGCCGCGTTCCCCATCCGCCACCAGCGGAAGCCCTCCTCGTACATCAGCAGCACCACGCTCGTCGTGCTCTGCAGCGGACCGCCGGCGGTCATCGCGTACGGTTCGGCGAAGAGCTGGAAATAGCCGATCATCGTCACCACCGCGACGAGCAGCGTCGTGGGCGCGAGCCCGGGGAGGGTGACGTGGCGAAAGCGCTGCCACGCCGACGCGCCGTCGAGCGCCGCCGCCTCGTACAGCTCCGCGGGGATCGCCTGCAGCCCGGCGACGAAGATGAGCATGTTGTAGCCGAAATTCTTCCATACGGCGAGCAGGATGATCGCCGGCATCGCCCAGCGCGGATCGCCGAGCCAGTCGACGGGTGGGATCCCGACCGCGCCCAACGCGTAGTTCAGCAGGCCGTATTGCGGGTGGTAGAGGTAGCGCCACACGATCGCCACGGCGACGAGAGTGGTCACGAACGGGGTGAAGAACACCGTGCGCCAGAACGCCTTCCACCGCACGAGCCGCGCGTTGACGAGCAGCGCGGCGCCGAGCGACGCCGCAACGGTGAGCGGCCCGCCGACCGCGGCGAAGTAGAGCGTGTTGCCGAGCGCGGTGCGGAAGACCGGGTCGGCGAACAGGCGCGCATAGTTGCGAAGGCCGACGACGCGCACCGCCGTGGGGTCGGCGACGGCGTACAGGTCGAAGTCGGTGACGCTGAGCGCGAGCCCGGCGAGCACCGGCAGCACGAAGAACACGGCGAGCAGGAGGAGCGCAGGGGCGACGAACCACCAGCCCGCGCGCGCGGACGCGCTCACCGGCGCGTGCGCAGCCAGCGCCGCTTTTCGAGGATCGCGTCGACGTCGGTGTCCAGCGCGCCTAACGCAACGTCGACCGTCGCGTCGCCGCGCCCCGCGCGCTCGACGGCCTGCGCGACACGCTCCGCGATCGCCTCCCACTCGGGCACGCGCGGGACGGGGACGAGTCGCCGGAGCTGGATCGCAAAGGGCGCGAACTTCGCGTCGCCGGCGATCCCCGCGTCGGCCCACGCGCTCGCGCGCGCGGGCAGGTCACCGCTCAACCGGGCGAAGCGCGCCTGCGCCGCGCGGGTGCTCAGGAACTCGACGAACTGCCAGGCGAGTGCCTGTCGCACCGGATCCTCGTGCCCGCGCCCGCGAAAGAGCACGAGGCTCGATCCGCCGGGGAGCGACGTGCCGCTCGCCGCGCCCGTGGGGCCGGGCATCGCGGCCGTGGCCCACTGCGCGCCCGCGCCCGGCACCGAGTCCGGCATCCAGTGGCGGAAGTCGGCGACGTTCCATGGGCCGGTGACGTACATCGCGTAGCGTCCCGTCGCGATCTCCTGGGTGACGTTGCTGATCTGCGTGGTCGCGATCGGCGGGGCGAGCCCCTCGCGAAAGAGCCCGACGTACCACGCGAACGCGGCGCGCACACGTGGATCGCGGAAGTTGCCGCGCGTGTCGCCGTCGCGCAGCAGCGGCGCGCCGCTCTGCTGCAGCACGATCACCGGCGTCTCGATCTCGTTGGTCGGCAGGAGCGCGGGGGCGCCCCCCGGCGGCTGCACGCGGCGCACGCGCCGCATCGCGTTCGTCCACTCGGCCCAGCTCTCGGGCGCGTGCGCGACGCCGGCGCGCGCGAGCAGGTCGGTGCGGTAGAAGAGCACGCGCGTGTCGACGTACCACGGCACGCCGTACGTGCGCCCGTCGACGACGTTGGGCGGCCACGCGCCCGCGAAGTAGTCCGCGCGGTCGACGACCGCGGAGCGGCCGAGCGGAGCGTCGAGCGGGGCGAGCGCGCGCAGGGCGACGAACTCGGGGACCCACGTGTTGCCGAGCTGCGCGACGTCGGGCGTGGCGTCGCCGACCACCGCGGTGACGAGCTTCTCGTGCGCGGCGGAGAACGGCAGCTGCTGCAGCCGGACGTGCGCGCCGGGATGGGCGTGCTCGAACTCGCGGACGAGTGGCTCGACGCTCTCGCCCTCGCTGCCCAACGCCCAGAAATCGATCGCGGGCCCGCCCACCGCGCGCGCGCAGGACGAGGCGACGAACGCTGAGAGTACCAGAAAGTGACGAACGACAGACCTCACCACGACCGGCGTCGCGTGCAGCGTTCGACTGTCTCCACCCGTCATCGATAACGAGGCGGCGCCGGGGCGAGGACGAGCGTGTCGCCCGTGACCGCGAACTTCGCTTCGAGCGTCGCCGCCGAGCTACCGCCGGCCCAGAGCGTGAAGCTGCCCGGCTCGACGACGCGGCGCATGTCGAGGCCGTAGAACGCGAGGTCGTCGGCGGTGAGCGTGAAGTGGATGACGCGCGTCTCGCCGGGCCGGAGCGACACGCGCGCGAACCGCTTGAGCTCGCGCACCGGGCGGACCACGCTCGCCACGTCGTCGCGCAGGTAGAGCTGGACGACCTCGTCGCCCACGCGCGCGCCGGTGTTGGTCACCTCGAACGAGACACCCAACGAATCGCGCGGTCCCGCGAAGCGCACCCTGGCCGCCGACGGCCGCAGCGCCTGGTAGGCGAACGTGGTGTAGCTCAGCCCATAGCCGAACGGGTAGAGCGGCGTGGAGCGCAGGTCGAGGTACCGGCTCGTGAAGTGGTCGGCGAGGTTCTCGGGGCGGCCGGTGTTGGCGTGATTGTAGTAGATGGGCACCTGCCCGACGGCGCGCGGCACGGTGATCGGTAGGCGCCCGGCCGGGTTGTAGTCGCCGAACAGCACGTCGGCGACCGCGTTGCCGTGCTCGACGCCGAGGAACCACGACTCGACGACCGCGCCCGCGCTGTCGGCGAGCCAGGGCGTGGAGAGCGGGCGCCCGTTCATCAGCACCACCGCGGCCGGCTTACCCGCCGCGCGCGCCGCGCGCACGACGGCCTGCGCGAGCGCGAGCTGCGCGCCGGGCAGGTCGAGCGTGGTGCGGCTCGACGCCTCCCCGCTCATGTTCTCGCGCTCGCCGATCACGAGCACCGTCGCGTCGGCCGACCGCGCGAGTGCGACGGCGCTGTCGATCCCCGGCCCGACGCGCGCGTCGACGGTATCGACTGACATGCCGCGGAGGTACGACACGCGCGCGCCCGGGAGTGCGGCCCGGAGCCCGGCGAGCACGGTCACCGCGTCCGCGTCCTCGGCGGCGAGCAGCCAGTTGCCTAACGACGACCGCCGATCGTCGGCGAGCGGCCCGATCACGGCGAGCGATCGGATGGACCGGCTCAGCGGCAGGGTCGGCGCGCCGCCGCTCTGGACCGGGTGGTTCTCGAGCAGCACGATCGACTCGCGCCCACCCTGGCGGGCGAGCGCGCGGTGCGCGGGGGTGAGCACGTCGCGCCGCTCGCGCTCGGCCGTGACGCCGCGGTACGGGTCGTCGAACAGGCCGAGCAGCGCCTTGGCGCGCAGGACGCGGAGAACGGCCGAGTCGACGGACGCCTGCGGCACGCGCCCGGCACGCACGAGCGTGGCGAGGTCGGTCGCGTAGACGTTGTCCGACATGTCGACGTCGACGCCGGCGGTGATCGCGCGCGTGGCCGCGTCGGCGCGCGTGGCGGCGACGCCGTGCGGGATCAGCTCGCCGACGCCGTCCCAGTCGCTCACCACGAGGCCGCCGAATCCCCAGCGGTCGCGCAGCACGTCGGTGAGCAGCCAGCGGTTGGCGTGCGGGGGCATGCCG
>DASWUT010000462.1:0-4435 GCA_036401455.1 Gemmatirosa sp.
AGTCCGGCGTCGAGCACCGACGTGCCCGACCGTGCCGCGGCCGGCGTGGCCGACGGCGCGCTCACGAGGGGTGCGTCGAGCACGTCGAGGAACGCCGAGTGCGCGCGCGACGCCGCCTCGGTCGCCCGCGCGTCGACGAACACGGCCGCCGCGATCACGCACGCGACGCCGGCGGCGGCGAGTCCGGGCTCTGCCCAACGCGCGAGCGCGTGCCACCACTCGACGGCGACGGCCGGCACGGCGCGGAACGCGCCCGTGGTCGTCGCCGTCGCGCGGGCCGCACCGTCGCGCATAGCGGCGAGAATACGGGCTTCGAACGCGTCCCAGTAGCGCGGCTCGTCCGGGGCCGCGTAGACTCCGCGCAGCTCGCGCGTGAGGCGGTCGGGCGCGTCGGGGGTGCGACGGCGCGACGGGCCGAACGGCGGCCGCAGCCGGCGCGGTTCACCGCTCATCTCGCGTCGCTCACAGAACGTTTCGCACCTCGCCGAGCCAGCCGCGGAGGGCAGCGCGCGCGTGGTGCAGGTCGGAGCGCGCGGTGCCTTCGGGGATGCCGAGCATCGCGCCGATTTCGGCGTGCTTGAAACCCTCGACGTCGTGGAGCACGATCACCGCGCGCTGCCGTTCGGCGAGGCGCGCCAGGCCGGCGCGCAGACGGTCGCGCAGCTCGTCGCTCTCGGCCGGGTCGCGCTGCGGGCGCGGTGAGGCGACCGTTTCGGGAAGTTCGTCGGCGTCACGCACCTTGCGGCGTCGCGCGATGTCGAGCGCCGCATTGGCGACGATGCGGTGCAGCCACGCACCAAACGCCTGCTCCGGGCGGAAGCGGTCGAGCGCCCGGTACGCGTGCAGGAAGCCTTCCTGCACGGCGTCCTCGGCGTCCTCGTGGGTGAGCACGATGGCGCGCGCGACGACGTACGCGCGGCGCTGGTGCAGACGCACGAGGCCGGCGAACGCCGCGGCGTCGCCGGCTTGCGCAGAGAGGACGAAGGCACGTTCCGTCGCGGCGCGATCGGCGGCCTCGTCGGCCGGGCGCGTGGGCGCCGGGCCCACGCGCTCTACCCGAGGGGCGCGGTCACCGAGGGCGAACGGAAGCGGAAACGAGAGCGCGTGGCCGTAGGACATTCGGCCAACATAACGCGCCAGGGCGCGTCGTCGTTGGCCGGCGTGGCGTTCCGCGACGATGGACCCCCGCGACGGCGGGGCGCCACCGGTCCCGGCAGGTGCCCTACAACCCGAGGGCTGGGGCTTCGGCCTGCATCGCCGCGAGCACGCGGCCGATGTGCTCGTCCAGGTCGACCCCGAGCTCGGCGGCGCCGTTGATCACATCGTCGCGGTTCACCCCTCGCGCGAATCCCTTGTCCTTCATCTTCTTGCGCACGCTCGCGACGTCGACGTCGGCCACCTGGCGAGACGGTTTGACGAGCGCCGCGGCGGTGATCAGGCCCGTGAGTTCGTCGACCGCGAACAGCGTGCGGGCGATCGGCGTCGTGCGCGGCGTGTGCGTGTACTCGGCGTGCCCCATCACTGCGTCGAGCACGTCCTCGGGGTAGCCGAGGGCGCGCAGGTGGCGCACCCCCTCGCTCGGATGCTGCTCGGTCGCGGAGCGCTCGGCGTTGGGGTAGCGCTCGTAATCGAAATCGTGCACGAGGCCGGCAAGCGCCCAGCGCGCCTCGTCCTCACCGAAGTGGCGGGCGTAGGCGCGCATCGCGGCTTCGACGGCGAGCATGTGCTTGCGCAGCGACTCGCTCGCCGTCCATTCGTGCACGAGGGCGAGCGCGTCGTCGCGGCTGGGCAGTGCGGCCATGCGTGGACGGTTACCGCGCGCCCGACCCGGGAGCCGCGGCCGCAGGCGCCGCGGCGGGCGCGGCCCCGGACGACGCGGGGGCGCTGGACGGCGCCGCGCCCGGTGCCGGGCTCGCCCCCGAGTTGGATACGGTGCCTTCCTTGGTCGCGACGCGGACGTAGATGCTCATCCCCGGGCGGAGCGGGCGGTTGGCGCCGAGGCCGTTGGTGATCCGGATCCGGACCGGGACGCGCTGGACGACCTTCGTGAAGTTGCCCGTCGCGTTGTCGGGCGGGAGGAGGGCGAAGCGCGCGCCGCTCGCGGCGGAAATACTCTCGACGACGCCCTGCGCGGCCGCGCCGTCGTAGGCGTCGACGTCGAGCTCGACGGGCTGACCGACGCGGATGTCGTCGAGCTGCGTCTCCTTGAAGTTGGCCGTCACCCAGATGCCGGTGTCGGCGACGACGCTCATCATCGTCTGTCCCGGCTGGACGAGCTGGCCGACCTCGACCGTCTTACGCGACACGACGCCACTCACTGGCGCGACGATGTGCGTGTAGGAGAGCTGCAGCCTGGCGTTGTCGAGCGCGGCGCGCATCCCGGCGAGGCGCGCGTTGGCGAGGCGGACGCCGGCCTGCGCGTTGCCGATGCCCGACCCGGCGGCGGCGGCCTGCCGCTGCGCGGCCGTCACCTGCGCGGCCGCGACGTCGACGGCAGCGCGCGCCGCGTCGAGTTGGAGCTGCGAGATGATCTGCTGCGCGGCGAGCTGCTGGTAGCGGCGGTAATCGCTCTGCGCTCGGACGAGCTGCGCGCGCGCCGCGGCGACGTTGGCCTGGCCGGCCGCGGTCTGGCTCTGCGCCGTCTGGACCTGCGCCTCGGCCGCGCCGCCGCCGCCGGTCGATGCCTGCGCGGCCTGCAGGGCGGCCTGCGCCTGCGTCACGCGCACGGCGTAATCGGCGCTGTCGATCTGGACGAGAAGCTGGTTTTCGCGGACCGGCGTGTTCTCGTCGACGGTCCCGCGCTGGACGTAGCCGCCGACCTTGGCGAGCACCGGGACGATGTGGCCGTCGACCTGCGCGTCGTCGGTGGTCTCGTGGGCGCGCGCGTAGTTCCACGTCTTGAAGCCCCAGCCGCCGCCGAGCAGGAGGAGCAGGATGATGATCGGGATGACGATGCGCTTGCGGTTGCCGCTGGCGGGCGGGGCCGGGGCGGGCGCCGGCGGAGCCGGCGGCGCGGCCGCAGGGGCAGCCGTCGGGGCGTCGGACGTGGCGGGCTCGGGTCGGGTCGCGGTGGACATGGTCTGGCTGGTGATGGCGGTGTGAGACGGCTCCGGTGCCTAACGCGCGCCGCGTGGTGTCATGCGGCCGGCGTCACGGCAGGTGTCACGGCAGGTCGACAACGGTGCCCTGGGCGCGGGCGAGCGCGACGCGGGCGTTCTGGTACGCGGTGAGCGCGTCGACGTAGCTGGTGCGGGCACCGGTGAGTGACTGCGACGCGGTGATCACGTCCGCGTTGCCCGACACGCCCGCACGGAAGCGGTCGCGCGCCTGGCTGACTTCCTGCTCGGCGAGGCGCAGCCGCTCGCGCGCGGCGGAGACTTCCTGCCCGGCGGAGCGCAGGTCGAGGAGCGCGCCGCGCACGTCCACGGAGGTCTGCGTCTGCAGGTCCCGGGCGCGCACGTCGAGTTCGGCGGCGGCGGCGCGCTGTTCCTGCTCGCGCCCCTCGCGCAGGCCGCCGGTGAAGATCGGCCACGAGACCTGAACGCCGTACGTGTAGGTGTTGAGCAGCCGCCCGCGGGTGAAGCCGAGTCCCGTGTTGCCGTCGTCGGCGAAGGCCTGGAGCGCCGGGTAGCGCTCGGCGCGGATCGCCGCCGCCGACTGCTGCGCCGCCGTCGCCTGCTCGGCCGCGACGCGCAGGTCCGCGCGCCGGGACGTCGCGACGCGCTCCGCGGCCGCCTCGTCGGGCACCGAGACGGTGTCGACGGGCAGCGCCGCCAGGCGGTCGGTGAGCGTGAGCGGCAGGTCGAGCGCGACGCCGACGGCGCGGTTGAGGTCGAGGCGCGCGCGGTCGCGCGTGTTGCGAGCGGCAATCAACGCGGCCCGCGTCGCGGCGAGTTGCGACTGCGCGCGCGTCACGTCGAGCACGACCCCGACGCCGGCCGCGAGCTGCTGCTGGGCGATCGTGAGCAGCTCGCCGGCGAGCACCGAGTCGGCCGTGCGGTTCTCGAGCTGTGCCTCGGCCTGCAGCACGCGCAGGTAGGTCGTCGCGGCGCTCCCAGCGGCGAGCTGGCCCTGGTTCTCGGCGTCGGACGAGCCCGCGCGCAGCAGCGTGCGCGACGCCTGGACGCGCTTGAGCGCGCTCAGGTCGAGGAGGCTGGCCGCGACGCGTGCGCGGAAGTCGTAGATGTTGACCGGCCCGGCCACCTGGCCGTTCGGGTCGAACAGCGGCGGCTGCCCGGGCGCGCTCGGGAAGGTGATGCCGAACGACGCCGTGTTGAACGTGCGCTGGTTCTGGCTGCCGAGCGCGGAGAGCGACGGGATGAGCGCGGAGCGGCTCTGGCGCAGTCGGCCGCGCGCCTGCTCGATCCGGTAGCGCGCCTCTTCGGAGTTGGCGCTCTGGACTGCGGCGAGCCGGGCCGCGCCACCGAGCGAGAGC
>DASWUT010000463.1:0-6073 GCA_036401455.1 Gemmatirosa sp.
CCCGGTGCGGAGTGCGGGCGCGTGACGGTGGAGCGGAATCCACGCCGCCCACGGTGGGGCGTGTGGAAGAGCAGGGAGCGAGCCGGGCAAAATCCGTGCACGCCCCCTGCTCTCTTCACACAGAGAAAACGTTATGGCGCATAGAGAAAACACTACATCGCTGCCGCGTCACGCCCTCACTGCGGTCATGCGATCCGTACGCCGCTCACGCCGCGCCAGCGATGTAGCGCGCGAATCGGCCGCAGGTGGTACAGCGCAACGTCACGTGCACGCGCGGCGGCGGCGGGGCCAGCCCCGGGTCGCGCTCGATCGAACCAGAACAGGACGGACAACTCAGCGCGGATCCCGCGCGGTCGGTGGTGATGAGGTGAAGCGCCTGCGCCGGGTTGTACGTGTTCGGACGTGGCTTTCGCATGACCCCTCCGGTAGTGTCCTGCCCCCCTCCGTGGCCAGACGGACGGGGCGGTTCAGATGATGATGGACGATCGTGCCCGACTGCCGTCCCGCGCGGCGTGCACCCGAGTCTGGAGGAAGCCGCTCGCCGTGCCTCGATCCACGCTGACAGACTGAACAGCTGACGCCCGAATACGCGAACCATCGATCGAGCGTTGGACCCAGAATCTAACACACCCGAACAAGAAATCGTACTATTGAACCGGTTCGAGTACAGGTCAGCTGAGACCCGGATGCGGCGCAGATCACGACCGCACCGGTCGTTCGGCGCGGAGACCGATCGGTCGTCCGCGCCGTCCGCCCGCAAACGGCAGGTGCGAACGCTAGGTGTCGAAGCGCACGCCCCGAGGCGCGACCTTCTTGCGGCGCGCCGCGTAGCGGAACAGCTGCGCCGGCCGCCCCCGCCCTTCACTCCGCCACACGTCCGTCGGCTCGACGATCCGGGCGCCCTGCAGCGCGCGGCGGAAGCTCGCCTTGTGCAGCTGGCGACCGAGCAGCAGCTCGTAGCGCTCCTGCAGCTCGCTCAGCGTGAAGCTCGGCGGCAGCAGGCGAAAGGCGACCGGCGCCTGGCCGACCCGACTCCGGACGTGCGCGACCGCGGCGTCGACCATCGCGCGCTGGCGCGGCGCAAGCGGGGGAAGTGCGCTCATCGCGAAGAACTCCGCCCCGGCGTCGGTCTCGAGCGTCGCACCGGCGGGCACGAGCGCGACGTACGCCACGGACAGCGGCGCCGGCGCGGGGTGGCGGCGCCCATCGCCGAACGCGCCGATCTGCTCCATCCACCCGGGCGCGTCGCCGAGCAGGTCGGTCGCGACGCGCGTTGCGGCGGCCTGGAGCGGCTCGTCGGGCGCGCCGCCCTCCCAGGGCAGCGACCACCGCTCACGCGGGCGGACGCCGACCCGGGCCGTCGGATGCGCGTCGGCGCGCGTGAGCGCGACGCCGAGCTCGCCGTCGACGACGGTGAGCACGACGAGGTCAATCGTGTAGGTGCTGTCCCGGCCGCCGCCCCGGCGCGCGGCGGCGCGCGTGCGGGCGGCAGGGGTCGAAGCGGCTAACGCAGGGCTCATGGGAGCGTACGGGGCTTACGAAAGCGGACGACAGTTCACGTCGTGAACCGTTCAGGAAGTGACGGACCGACCGGCCGCGCGCGGCCGCCTTCCGCCTACCACGCGACGGTGCCCTGGCGCGTGGTGTCGACCTCCTCCTCGCGTCCGGCCTTAAACAGGTAGGCGTCGCGGTTGCGCGAGAGGAACGTGCGGGCCTGCGGGTCCATCAGGTTCAGGCCGTAGTGATTGATCAGCATCGTCTGCTGCTTGAGCCAGTCGGCCCAGCACTGCTGGCAGGTCTCGGCGACGATGCGCGCGCCGGCCGCGCCGGCGACGCCCACCGGGGGGCGCTCGAAACCGGCGCGGGTCTGGCCGCAGCGGGAGCAGGTCACGACGTCGGGCATGGGACGGGGTTCGGGGTCACCCATCACAATCTAACCATCACGCAACAAAACGCCCCGCGCCAAGGGGCGCGGGGCGTCGTGCGGTGCGAGCGCAGTGCTCAGGCCGTGCTCGGGCGCAGCGGCAGTGCTGCGCCCGGCAACCATCGGGCGGCGCTCAGGCAGCCGCGCCAGGCATCACGCGCGCCGTCGGGTCGTCGCCGTGGTCACGGTCGTGGCCGTCCACGCCGCGCGCGTACTTCACCTGCGCGAGCCCGAACAGCGAGAGCAGCCGGATATAGATCCAGCCGATGTCGAACTCGAACCACTTGTGGCCGAAGCGCGCCGAATGCGGGTCGGCGTGGTGGTTGTTGTGCAGTTCCTCGCCACCGAGCCAGATCGCGATCGGCGAGATGTTGCGGCTCTCGTCCTTGACCTCGTAGTTGCGGTAGCCGAGCGCGTGCCCGACCCCGTTGATCACGCCCGCCGCCCAGAACGGAATCCAGATCATCTGGATGCCCCACACGAGCGGCCCGACGAACCAGCCGAACAGCCACAGGTCGATCCCGAGCATCACCAGGATGCCGAGCTGCGAGCGCTTGTTGAGCACGTGCCGCTCCAGCCAGTCGCTCGGGGTGCCCCGGCCGTACTTCTCCAGCACACCCGGCTGCCGCACCGCGTCGCGGTAGTAAAACGCGCCCTTGAGCATGATGTTCCGCAGCCCCTCGACGAGCGGCGAGTGCGGATCCCCCTCGCGGTCGGCAAACGCGTGGTGCTTGCGGTGGCAAGCCACCCACTCCTTGGTCTTGATCGACGTCGACAGCCACAGCCAGACCCGCATCGGCACCTCGGCCAGCGGGTGGAACTTCACCCCGCGGTGCGTCTGCGCACGGTGCAGGAAGAGGGTGACACACACGTTGGTGAAGTGACCGGCGATGACGATGAACAGCACCGGCATCCACCAGTGGGACGCCCAACTTCCGAACTCGGGCATGACGAAGACTCCTGAAGAGGTCAGGGTGAGACGACGCAGAGGAACGACGCAGGACATACCCCGAACAAACGGGCGTTCCTGCCGAGCGGCCGGCTGAATCTATACGCGACTGGCCGCGTGGTCAGTCCGGGGGTGTACGGAGCTACAGCGCAATGCGTTTGCGTCGAGCAGCGGTGGATCTCCGCGTTCGCGGGGGTGACGGGCTCGCCCGATGGGCTACCGTCCCGCCACGGCCCCGGCCATGCCGCCGCCGGTCACGGGGCCAATCGGGTCGGCCGCCGGCGCGTTCCCCCAGGCGTCGTTGGCCGGGTTGAAGTCCGGCACGCTGCCGTTGGGCCACAACCGCGCGCCGGTCACCGGGGACGGCACCGAGACCGACACCTCGATCCGGTCGCCGGTGGCCGGCCGCGCCCACAGGTCCACCGGCGCCCGCACGTCGCGCGTCGAGCCGTCGGCCAGCCGCAGGCGAAGGATCGGCGGGAACGGGATGCTCGAGTACCGGCGGAGCGCCACGGTCGCGATCGTCTCGTTCCCCGACGTTCGGTTGGTCACGTTCTCGATGCCGATGTCGAGCACGTCGGTCGTGTACCAGAAACTCCGCCAGTACCACGACAGGTCCATCCCCGACACGTTCTCGACGGTGCGAAAGAAGTCGCCCGGCGTGGGGTGCTTGAACGCCCATCGGCGCACGTACTCGCGCATCGCGCGGTCGAACGTCTCGGGGCCGACGACCGCGTTGCGCAGGGCGAGCATCACCGCGCCGGGCTTGCGGTAGGCGATCGCACCGAGCGCTGCGGCGTCGATGTGGTCGGGCGGCGTCATCAGCGGCGCCTGCGTGTTGTTCTGGACCACCTGCCGCCAGTTGACGAGGTAGGCGGCGAGCGGGCTCGTCGCGCTCGGGAAGCGGCGCTCGAGGCTGAACGTGTTCTGGTAGGTGTTGAAGCCTTCGTCCTGCCAGGCGTAGCGCCGCTCGTTGCTGCCGACGATCATCGGGAACCACTCGTGCCCGTGCTCGTGGTCGAGGGTCCCGAAGATCGAGGCCGGGTCCGCGCTGCCGTAGTGCACCATGACGAACATCGGGTACTCCATCCCGCCCACCGGCCCCGCGACACTCGTCGCCTGCGGGTAGGGGAAGGGGAACCAGAGCCCGCTGTAGGTACGGATCGTCCAGCAGGTCTGCTCCGCGCCGCTCTCCCACGCGCGGCCCGCCTTCGGGAACTCGTAGTAGGCCTGGCACGTCACGCCATTCCAACTGGTCGCGTCCCATCGAAAGTCTGGCGCGCCGGCCCACGCCACGTCGCGCACGCTCGTCGCGTGGAAGCGCCACGTCTTCGTTCCCGCCACGCTCGCCCGCCCCGCCGCATCGGCCTCGGCCTGCGTGATGATCTGGGCGACGGTTTCGGGGCGGCCCGGCTGGGCCGTGAGCGTGCGCGCCCGGGCGAGCCGCTCGCGCTGGGCAGCGGTCAGCACCGTCTGCGGGTTCTGCAGCACGCCGCTTCCCGCGATCACGTAGCCCGCCGGCGCGGTCACGCTGTAGTCGATGTCGCCGTACTCGAGGTAGAACTCGCCCTGGCCGAGGTACGGGTCGGTGTTCCAGCCGCGGACGTCGTCGTAGACGGCCATGCGGGGGTACCACTGCGCGATCTCGAACAGGCGTCCGTCGCGCCCCATGCGGTCGCTGCCGTGCTCGGGGACGGCGAAGCGGAAGCGCATCGTGATCGTGCTCCGTCCGCCCCGCGGTGCGATCGGCGTGGCGAGGTCGAGGCGCGTCATCGTGTCGTCGCCGTGCGGCGCGACGGGTCGCCCGTCGACGGAGACGTCGCTCAGCGCGTAGCCGCCCTGAAAGCCGCGCACGCCCCACCGCGAGTCGGCGGGGAACATCGACGACCCCTTGGATCCCGGACGGTACAGGTTCTGGTCGAGTTGCAACCAGACGAAGCGCAGCGTGTCGGGCGAGTTGTTGGTATAGCGGATCGTCACCTGGCCGCTCACCGTGCCGCCCCCCGCGGTGTCGAGCGTGGCGGCGATGCTGTAATCGGCGCGTTGCTGCCAGTATGCCGGCCCCGGCGCGCCCGAGGCGTCGCGGTACTGGTTGGGCCCTGGCCAGTCGATGTGGTTGGTCACAAACGCCTGGAAGGTCGCGAACGGGTCGGCGCTGCCCGGCGCGTCGCCGGTCTGGGTCGGTGACGCGGGCGTGGACTGGGCGCGCGCGGCGCGCCCGGCGACGGCGGCAAGGAGGGCGACGGCGAGAGCGCGGCGCGCGAGCGGGCGGCGGGACACGGCAGACCGGTGAGGGGTGGGCGGACGCCGGGCTACGCGGGTCCCGTGCCGGGCGTTGGTCGTCCGGAAGCCCTGCAGTGTGCGCAAGAGCAGTGTGCGCGCTACACGAACGGGGGCAGGCGCTCGGTGATCGCGAGCTCCGCCCCCGTTGATCCGCACTGCGGCGGCGAGCCTGCCGGGTGGTCAGGCCCGGCGGCGGGTGCGCCGTGCCGCGTGTGCGACGGCGAGGAGCCCCACGCCGACGAGGGCGACGGTGGACGGCTCGGGGGTGCCGGTGATGGCAGGCGGTGTCGGACCGATTGGCACCGTGCCGCTGGGAAGGCCGAGGCCCGCGTAAACGAGTGCGTTGATCGTCGGGAACGTCAACGGGCCGCCAGAGTTGTCGGCGAGCCAGAAATTGATGTCGTAGGTCTGGCCGACGGTGGTCGCGATGACCTGATAGAGCCCGTCGTACCCTTCGACCGATCCGTCACACCAGAAGGTGCTGCCGCCATGGGCCACGTTCGGCGGGCACCCGTAGGGTTGCGTCTTCCACGACACGGTGCCGATCGCACTCTTGTCGACCGGCTGCATGAAGCGATACCAGCCGTCGTCGGGAGCGTGCACCCCGACGATCGCGTGCTCGAACCCGGGATCGGTGAGCAGGTTGGTCGTGCTGCCGGCCGCGGTGACCGAGGCGTCGTCGAACGCGAAATACGCGGGCTGCTCGCGGAACGCCCAGGCAACGGTCGTCCCCGTGGTCGTGGCGACGAAACTCGCCGTGAACTGCCTGTACCCGTTGAGCACGAGGCCGGGGTCGGCCATCGCGATGTCGAGGATCGCGCCGGGCGGCGGACCTTGCGCAAACGCAGCGGACGCGTTGAGCGCGACCGCTGCCACGACGAGGGCGGACGCGAACGTCCAGGGGCGCGCGGCGACTC
>DASWUT010000464.1:0-3033 GCA_036401455.1 Gemmatirosa sp.
GGTTGTCGAAGATCACGACCCGACGCCCGTCGCGCAGCAATCGGTCGGCGAGGTTGCAGCCGACGAAGCCCGCGCCCCCGGTGATCAACGTCGGGCGGTCGTCGTCGCGCCCGTTCGGATCGCGCCCGTTCGGATCGCGCCCGTTGGCGGCTCGCGCGCTCATACCGTGAGTCCCCGCGCGGCGAGTTCGGCGCTCGCTTCCGCCACGCGGTCCTCAGCGGTCTGCCCGTCGAGCCACTGCGCGAGTTCGCGCAGCCCGTCGTCGAAGTCAACCTGCGGTGCGTAGCCGAGCAGGTCGCGCGCGCGTGTGACGTCGGCCACACAATGGCGGATGTCGCCGACGCGGTACTTGCCGGTCACCTCGGGCGCGAGGTACGCCTTGCCCATCACCTCGGCCAGTCGCCCGGCGATCTCGCGCACCGTGTAGCGGTGGCCCGAGCCGACGTTGATCGTCTCGCCGTCGACCGTCGCGTCGAGTGCGAGGTGGCACGCGCGGGCGACGTCGTACACGCTGACGAAGTCGCGCTGCTGAAGGCCGTCCTCGAAGATCATCGGCGCGCGGTCGTTGAGCAGGCGCGAGGCGAAGATCGCGAGCACGCCCGTGTACGGGTTCGAGAGCGCCTGGCGCGTGCCGTAGACGTTGAAGAATCGCATCGCCGCCGTCGGGATGCCGTACGCGCGCCCCGTGATGAGGCAGAGCCGCTCCTGGTCGTACTTCGACAGCGCGTATACCGAGGCGAGCGAGGGCGCCTTGGACTCGGGCGTCGGGAGCGGCGTGAGGACCTGGCCGGCCGCGTCACGCGTCTCGAAGTCGCCGGCGGCCATCTGCTCGCGCGTGCGCTCCACCGGTTCGGCGGGACGGCCGTCGGGCGCCGCGTAGAGCCCCTCGCCGTAGAGCGACATGCTCGAGGCGACGACGAGGCGCGTGAAGGGGCGCGACGACTGGCGGGCGACCATGCCTTCGAGCAGCACCGCGGTGCCCATGTTGTTCACGCCCGTGTAGTGGGCGATCTCGTACATGCTCTGCCCGACCCCGACCGCGGCAGCGAGGTGATAGACCGCGTCGATCCCGTCGAGTGCGCGGCGGACGGCTGCCGGGTCGCGCACGTCGCCGACGACGAGGTCGACCTCGTCGTCGAGGTAGTCGGGGCGACGCCCTTCGGCGGCCGCCGCCGCACCGTGCACCTGGGGCGCGAGGTTGTCGAGCGCGCGGACCCGGTGGCCCGCGCGCAACAACTCGTCGGCGAGATGCGAGCCGATGAAGCCCGCGCCTCCCGTGATCAGGATCGATTGCCCCATGAACCGTGGGTGTTGAGGGTGAGTGGAGCGCCGCCGCGGCCCGGCCCGGCGAGCGGCCGCGGACCGTTGCGTACCAACAGCTTTGTAGAAGCCTCTGTAAGTAGTTCGGTCGGCGCACTTTCGCCATATCTCGGCGCCCCCGGGGGGTGCGGCCCGCGTACAAACCTTGCACTTTCCCCCGCCATGCGACTCGTAGTCTTTGGACTCACGGTCAGTTCATCGTGGGGCAACGGGCACGCCACCCTGTGGCGCGCGCTGATTCATGCACTCGCGCGTCAGGGGCACGCCGTCACGTTTTTCGAACGCGACGTGTCGTACTACGCGGCCCACCGCGACGTCACCGAGCTCCCCGCGGGGGAGCTCGTCCTGTATGCCGCGTGGGACGACGTCCGCGAGCGAGCGCGTCGCGCGCTCGCCGACGCCGACGTCGCGATGACCACCTCGTACTGCCCGGATGCGATCGACGCCGCGCGTCTGATGCTCGATGCGCGGGCCTCGAACGCCAACGGCGCCGGCGGCCCGCTCGCCACGTTCTACGACCTCGACACACCGGTGACCTTCGCGCGGCTCGATGCTGGCGAGCACGTGCCCTACCTCCCGGCCGACGGCCTCGGCGCGTTCGACCTCGTGCTGAGCTACACGGGTGGGCGGGCCCTCGACGCACTGCGCACGCGCCTCGGCGCGCGGCGCGTGGCGCCGCTCTACGGCTCCGTCGACCCGACGGTGCACTGCCCCGCCGCGGCGCGCGCGGACTGGCGCTGCGATCTGTCGTACATCGGCACCTATGCGGCCGACCGGCAGGCCGTCGTCGACGCGCTCTTTCTCGAGCCGGCGCGCCGCCGCCCCGCTGCGCGGTTCGTGCTCGCGGGTTCGCAGTACCCGGCGGACTTCGCGTGGACGCCCAACACGTGGTACCTCGCGCACCTGCCCCCCGCCGACCACCCGGCGTTCTACGCATCCAGCCGCCTCACGCTCAACACGACGCGCGGCGCGATGGCGGCGATGGGCTGGTGCCCATCGGGGCGGCTGTTCGAGGCTGCCGCGTGTGGCGTTCCCATCCTCACGGACACGTGGGACGGCCTGGACGCGTTCTTCACACCCGGCCACGAAATCCTCGTTGCGCGTACCTCCGAAGACGCGCTCGCCGCGCTCGCCCGGCCCGACGCCGAGCTGCGTGCGATCGCCGCGCGCGCCCGGGAGCGCACGCTCGACGAGCACACCGCCGACCGACGTGCCCGCACGCTCGTCGCCGCGCTCGAGCTGGCCGGGGCCGCGCCCGCGGTCGCGCCCGCGGTCGGCGACGACGTGTCGTTAGGCACCGCGCTCGCCGCGGTGGAGGGCTGACGCGGTGTGGGGGATCATTCCGGCGGCGGGCGCGGGCACGCGCATCCAGCCGCTCGCCTTCTCCAAGGAACTCCTGCCCGTCGGCAGTCGCGTCGACCACGGCGTCGAGCGACCGCGTGCGGTGAGCGAGTACCTCGTCGAGCGCATGGTCCGCGGCGGCGCGACGCGCATCTGCTTCGTCGTCTCGCCGGGCAAGGCGGACATCCTCGCCTACTACGGCGGCTCCGCGTGCCAGGCGCACGTGTCGTTCACCGTGCAGCCGCAGCCGGCCGGACTCTGCGATGCGCTCTTTCGCGCGCTGCCGATGATCCCACCGGGCGATCAGGTGCTCGTCGGCCTGCCGGACACGGTGTGGTTCCCGGTCGACGGCTTCGGCATGCTGCCCAACGA
>DASWUT010000465.1:0-9215 GCA_036401455.1 Gemmatirosa sp.
AGCGCGTGCGCGGTGAGGGCGGCTATGTCGGCGGCGACCAGGTGCCGCGCCTCAACATCCTCGACGTGCAGAAGCAGATCCGCTATCTGCCCAAGCCGGTGATCGCCGTGGTCGCGGGCTACGCGATCGGCGGCGGACACGTGCTGCACCTCGTCTGCGACCTCACCATCGCGGCCGACAATGCGCGCTTCGGGCAGACCGGGCCCAAGGTCGGCAGCTTCGATGCCGGGTACGGCGCGAGCTATCTCGCGCGCGTCGTCGGCCACAAGAAGGCGCGCGAGATCTGGTACCTCTGCCGTCAGTACGACGCGCAGCAGGCGCTCGACATGGGCCTCGTCAACACCGTCGTGCCGCTCGCGCGCCTGCACGACGAGGCGCTCCAATGGGCGCGCGAGATCCTCGAAAAGAGCCCGATCGCACTGCGCTTCCTGAAGGCCGCGTTCAACGCCGACACCGACGGCCAGGCCGGGTTACAGCAGCTCGCGGGTGACGCGACGTTGCTCTACTACCTGACCGAGGAGGCGAAGGAAGGGAAGAACGCGTTCCTCGAGAAGCGGAAGCCGGACTTCTCGAAGTTCCCGCGCTTTCCGTGATCGCCGCGTGACCACGAGCGTGACCGCGAGTGCGGCCGCGCTCCCCGACTGGCTCGCGCACCGCGCCGCGACCGCACCGGAGCGCGCCGCGCTCGTCGCAAGCGGGCGGAGCTGGACGTTCGCCGAGCTCGACGCCGACGCGTCGCGCGCGGCGCGGCAGCTCGCCACGCTCGGCGCGCGGGCGGGCGGGCGCGTCGCGACGCTGCTGCCTAACGGCGCCGCGCCCGCCATCCTCGCCCACGCCGTCCGCCGCCTGGGTGCCGCGCTCGTGCCGCTCAACGTCCGACTCGGCGCTGCGGAGCTCGCGTGGCAGCTCGGCGACGCGCGTCCGGACGTGCTCGTCGCCGACCCGCGCACGGCCGCGCTGGCCGGCGACGCGCTGCAGGCGGCCCGGATCGGCTCGGTCTCGGGTGGCGCGATTCAGCGTGGCGCGATTCAGGGCGACCCGATTCGGGGCGGTCCGACCGACGGCGCCGACCCCAGCCTAACGATCACCGCGCTGGCAGTGGATGGCCCCGTGCTCGGCGCGGTCGGCGAGGCCAACGTCGCGCTGCGACTGGCGCACGACCCCGGCGACGTGCTCGCGATCCTCTACACGTCTGGCACCACCGGGCGGCCGAAGGGAGCGATGCTCACCGTCGGCAACTTCTGGTGGAGCGCCGTGGGCTCGGCGCTCAACCTCGGCGCGCAGCCCGACGATCGCTGGCTCGCCTGCCTGCCGCTCTTCCACGTCGGCGGCCTGTCGATCGTGCTGCGCACGGCCATTTATGGTGCGACCGCCGTCGTGCACGACGCGTTCGACCCCGCGGCGGTCAACCAGGCGATCGACGCCGACGGGGTCACGCTCGTGAGCGTGGTCGCGGTGATGCTGCAGCGCATGCTCGACGCGCGCGAAGCGGACGGCGGCGGACGCGCGTATCCGCCCGCCCTGCGCGCCGTGCTGCTCGGCGGCGGGCCCGCACCGGCGCCGCTGCTCGAGCGCTGCGCCGCGGAAGGCGTTCCGGTCGTGCAGACGTACGGGCTCACCGAGACGTGCTCGCAGATCGCGACGCTGGCCCCGGGCGATGCGCTCCGCAAGCTCGGATCGGCCGGACGGGCGCTCTACCCCAACGCGCTGCGCGTGGTCGCCGGCGTGCGCGACGCGGCGGCCGACGAAGCCGGCGAGATCGTGGTGCGTGGCCCGGTGGTGATGGCCGGCTACGCGGGGCGCCCCGACGAGACCGCGCGCGCCGTCGTCGACGGCTGGCTCCACACGGGCGACGTGGGCCGGCTCGACGCGGAGGGATTTCTGTACGTACTCGACCGCCGCGACGATCTGATCATCACCGGCGGCGAGAACGTCTATCCCGCCGAGGTCGAAGCCGCGATCCTCGCGCACCCGTGGGTGGCGGAGGCGGGGGTGGTCGGCGCGTTGGACGACGTGTGGGGGGAGCGCGTCGTCGCCGTCGTCCGCCTAACGGACGATGCCGGCCCCGTCGAGACCGTGCCCGACGTGCTGCGCGCACACTGCCGCGCGCGACTCGCCGGCTACAAGGTGCCGGCCGAGGTGCGCGTCGCAGGCGAGCCGCTGCCGCGCACCGCGTCGGGCAAGCTGCAGCGCGCGGCGCTGCGGGCCGAGGTGCGCCGCGAGGTGCGCACGGACGGCACCGACGCGGCGTGACGCGACCCGTCGCCGACGGGCTGACGTGCGGGATCGTGGCCCTCGCGACCGCGGGCGTGATCACCCGGCCGTTCCGGTGGCCGGAGGCGGTCTGGGCGGTCGCTGGCGCCGTGCTGCTCGCGCTCCTCGGCCTGCTGCCGCTCGTCGACGTCGGACGTGCCGTGGGTGCGGGGCTCGACGTATACCTGTTTCTCGTCGGGATGATGCTGCTGTCGGAGGTCGCGCGGCGCGAGGGGCTGTTCGACACGGTCGCGGCACTCGCGGTGAACGCCGCGCGGGAGTCCCCGGCGCGGCTGTTCGCGCTCGTCTACGGCGTGGGCGTCCTGGTCACCGCGTTCCTCTCCAACGACGCGGCCGCCGTGGTGCTGACGCCGGCGGTGTTCGCCGCGGCCAGGAAGGCCCGGGTCGAGCCGCTGCCCTACCTGTTGCTCTGCGCGTGCATCGCCAACGCGGCCAGCTTCGTGCTGCCGATCTCGAATCCGGCCAACCTCGTCCTCTACGGCGACCACACGCCGCCGTTAGGCCGCTGGCTGGCGAGCTTCGCGCTGCCGTCGGCTGCGTCGATCGCGGCGACCTACGCGGCGCTGCGGTGGTCGGTCGGACGGCACCTCGGTTCGCGGTGCACGGCCGACGTCGAGCGCCCGCCGCTCTCTGGCGGTGGCTGGACCGCGCTCGCGGGGATCGGGCTGACCGCGGCGGTGCTGCTCGGCGTGTCCGCCGCGGACCGGCCGCTCGGGTTGCCGACCGCGATCATGGGCGCGCTGACGGCCGCGGTCGTCGTTGGCCGGACGCGCACGTCGCCGATGCCCGTACTGCGAGGCGTCTCGTGGGCCGTGCTGCCGCTCGTCGCCGGGCTGTTCGTGCTCGTCGCGGGGCTCGACCGCACGGGGGTGATTCGGCAACTCGCCACGCTGTTGCGCGCCGGCGTGCAGGCCTCGCCCGGCGGAACGGCGTGGGCGGCCGGCAGCATCCTCGCCGTCGCCTGTAACCTGATGAACAATTTGCCCGCCGGCCTCATCGCGAGCGCGACGCTGGCGCAGGCGGCCCCGCCGCGTTCCGTCGTCGACGCGCTCCTCATCGGCGTCGACCTCGGCCCCAACCTGTCGATCACCGGGTCGCTCGCGACGATCCTCTGGCTCACGGCGATCCGGCGCGAGGGCGTGGACGTGGGGTTCTGGCGCTTCCTCAAGGTCGGCGCCGTCGTGATGCCGTCGGCGCTGGTGCTCGCGCTCGCGGCGCGGCTGTTCGGCCCCTGACCCGGCCGTCGCGAGATCCTCGACCGCCACCGTCGTCGGCCAGCGCCTCGCGGCGGAGCGACGCGAGCACCGCATCACGCGCACCGCATCACGCGCACCGCATCACGCCGCACACCGCATCGCGGAGACCGCGTGCCGCTCGGCACGCGGCGCCGGGAGCGGCACCCCGACCGCGCGGGGCGGGCGCCGACTAGTTCTTGACAGGCGTGTCCACAACGACTATTCTCAATGCATGGCGCGACCGAAGCAATTCGACCGGGACGAGGCCCTGCGGGCCGGGATGCGCGTGTTCTGGCAGCAGGGCTTCGCCGCGACGACGACCGACGATCTCGCGAAGGCGATGGGGATCGGGCGACAGAGCTTCTACGATACGTACGGGGACAAGCGGCGTTGCTACCTCGAGGCACTCCGCGATTACGCGCGCACGGACGTTGGCACGCAGATCGACGCGATCCGTCGCGCTCCGTCGCCGCTGCAGGCATTGCGCGAGATGATGCGGGCGGCGGCCGCCGGCAGCCAGGAGCGGCGCTCGTTCGGCTGCATGGCGATCAACGCGATGGCGGAGTTTGGCGCAACGGACGCCGAAATCGGTGCGGCGCTGGCGCCGGCGGCGATGCTGATCGAGCAGTCGATCGTGCAGCTGCTGCGCGAGGCCAAGGCGAAGGGCGAGGTCGCACCGTCGCTCGACGAGCAGCAGGCAGCCGCCGCGATCGTCTGCACGCGCATGGGCATGACCGTCGGTGCGCGCGCTGGCCGTTCGCCCGAGAGCCTGCGCGCGATCGCCGAGTTCACCGTCGACCAGCTGGCCGCCCGCTGACCGAGCGCTGACGATGGATCCGACACCTACCACGCGCGCGTCGGCGCACGCTCAGTTCTGGACACCAATGTCAAGCACGAAGGGTCAGCGTATGGTCATGCCGCACCGATCGGCCGCGCGGACGTTCGCCGCCGCGGCGCTCGCTGCGACGGCCGCGTGCGTGCCGGCGTCGCAATACCACGAGCCGCGGCCCGCCCTGGGCTTCGCCGCGGCGACGGACGCGCGCGGCGCCGACACCACGGCCGCCGCGCTCGCGGGCGACTGGGCGGGGCAGTTCGACGCGCC
Organism: Gemmatirosa sp.; assembly: GCA_036401455.1. Taxonomy (GTDB): domain Bacteria; phylum Gemmatimonadota; class Gemmatimonadetes; order Gemmatimonadales; family Gemmatimonadaceae; genus BPUI01. Next base: position 4,612 of record DASWUT010000465.1, read on the forward strand.
CTACTACGCGCGGCGCGGGGCGCTCCGACTGTCGCTCCGCCGCGTCGTGCGCGCGGACGGCCGGACCGCGACGACCACCGTCGCTGGCACCGCGACGCTTGCAGACGGCACCGCGCCAGCCCGCGTCGCGATCGACTCCGCACGCGTCGCCCGCGGGCGCGTCGTGTTCTTCTTCGAGCCGTTCGCCGATCAGGAGACTGGGGCGACGATCCGGCTCCGCCTTGACGGCGCGCTCGCGGCCGACACGCTCGGCGGTCGCCTCCGCGCGGACGCGGCCGCGACCGTCGCGCCCGAACGCCGCGGCGGGTGGCGGGTCGTCCGCGTCGCGACGGCGACGATGGCCGCTCACCCGCGATGAGCGCCGCGCTCAGCGCTCGCCGCCACGCGGCGCGCACCGACGCGACGGCCGACCTCGCGCGTTCCAAGGTCATGGCGCTCCGCTTCGTCGCCCAGCTCGGCGCGATCGGCACCGCGCGCCGCGCCGCGCTCGCGCGGCGGCTCCGCGACGCCGACCTCGCCGCCCCGAGCGACGACGCGGGCGCAGCAGTCCGTGCCGCCGTTCGCGACCCGGAGGTGATCCACCCGGCCGTCGAAGTCACGCCATTCCTCACCGCCCTCGCACAACTCACGCGCGACACGGTTGGCAGCGATGGCGCGGCGGTCGCGGACGCCCTCGCGCGCCGCGCCGACGACGTCGTCCGCGCCCTGCTCGTGCATTCCGATCCGGCCCTCCGCACCGCTTTCGACCGCCTCTATGCGCCCTTTGAGCCTGACATCGGATTCGACCGGCTTCTTCTCGGCTGACCTCGCCGACCCGGCCGCGCCATATCGCCCCGACCTGCCGGCGACGCGCGATCGGGCGAGCACACTCGCGGCCGCGGCGCGCGCGCGACTCCGCACGGCCTGCGCCGACTGGCCCGCCGACCAGTTCGCCGCGCTCGTGGCCGACGTGGTGCGGTTTCGCGAGCGCTGGGATGGCTCAGCGCCGCTGCTGCGCTAACTGCGGGGTCGAGGCGGCGGGAAGCGCCGCCGCACCGATCCCGTCCAGCCAACGCCCAGCGCCTCGCGACCAGCGCCTAACGACCAGCGCCTAACGCACCGCGGAACCGCGCATACCCCGCCTCGTACACCGCCACGGCCTGTTCGTCCGGCACCTCCCGTTCGCCCTGCACCACCGTCGCCCGCGCCGCTGCGGCGAGGTCCGGGTATGCCCCCGCTCCCACCGCCGCGAGCAACGCCGCCCCGTACGCCGGCCCTTCCTCCCGGTTCACCGTCCGTACCGGCAGCCCGTACACCTCGCGCTGCAGCGTGCGGAGGAACGCGCTCCGCGCCCCGCCGCCCGTGAGCAGCAGCTCGGCCGGCGTCAGCCCGAGCGCGCGCAGGATCTCGAGCGAGTCGCGCAGGGCGAAGCACACCCCCTCGAGCACCGCGCGCGTCAGGTGCGCCCGGGTGTGCGCGAGGCTCAGGCCGACGAAGGCGCCGCGTAAGGCGGCGTCGCGGTGCGGCGTCCGCTCGCCCTGCAGGTAGGGGAGGAACGTGACGCCGCCCGCGCCCGGCGGCACCCCCGCCGCCTCGGCGTCGAGGCGCGCGTCCGCGTCCGGCGCGCCGGCGAGGTCGCGTGCCAGCTGGTCGCGGTACCACGCGAACGCCCCGCCGGCCGACAGCACCACGCCCATCACGTACCACGTCGCCGGCGCGACGTGGCAGAACGTGTGCGCGCGCAGCCCCGGATCGACGACCGGCGTCGCCGTCGGCGCGAGCACCGTGCCCGACGTGCCCCAACTCGCGACTGCGGCGCCGGGCGCGACGACGCCGACGCCCGCCGCGCCGCACGCGTTGTCCGCACCGCCGCCGACGACCGGGGTGCCCGCCGCGAGCCCCGTGCGCCGCGCCGCGTCCGTCGTCACCCTGCCTAACACCTCGGCAGAACCGCCGACGTCGGGGAGGAGCGCGCGCGACACGTCGACCGCGGCGAGCAGCGCGTCGCTCCACGCCAGCCGCGCCGGGTCGAACATCAGCGTGCCCGAGGCGTCCGACGGCTCGGTCGCGAGCGCGCCCGTGAGGCGGTACCGCACAAAGTCCTTCGCGAGCAATACCGTCGCGAGGCGCGCGTAGGCCTCCGGCTCGTGATCGCGCAGCCAGAGGACCTTCGGCAGGGTGAAGCCCTCGAGCGCCGGGTTCCGCACGAGATCGCGGAGCCCCGCCTCGCCGCCCGCCGCGCGCGTGATCGCCGCGCACTCGGCCGTCGTCCGCCCGTCGCACCAGAGGAGCGCCGGACGGATCACCTGCCCCGCCCGGTCCAGAAACACCGACGAGTGCATCTGCCCCGAGATGCCCACCGCCGCGATCGACGCCGCAGCCGCGGGCACCTCCGCGAGCACCGCGCGCATCGCCGCGACGGCCGCGTCCCACCACGCCTCCGGGTCCTGCACGGCCCACCCCGGGTGCGGCGTGGCGAGCGTGAGCGGCACCGTCGCGCTCGCCCGCACCGCGCCGCCCCCGTCACCAACGGCGACGAGGATCGCCTTCACCCCGCTCGTGCCGACGTCGAGGCCGAGGACGAGTGCCCCGGCCGCGGCGACCGCGCCCGCGGCGACCGCGCCCGCCACCTAACGAACCCCGAGCAGGACCTCGACCGTCAGCTGATCGAGGCGCTCGTACGCGTAGCCCTGACCGCGGATCGCCGGCAGGTCGAATACGCGCGCCTTGAGCGCATCGGCCGCCTCGCGGGTGAAGGGCAGCGGCTCCACGTCCGCACCACCCCGCGCGCGCAGGTCGCCTAACAACCCCTGGATGTCGGCATCGGCGTTCCACCGCGCCGCCTTGTCCTTGAGGATCAGGTACGTGCGCATGCAGCCGCGCGCGAAATCCCATACCCCCGTCTCGTCCTCGGTGCGGTAGGCGTGCGCGTCGAAGTGACGCATCCCCTCGTACCCTGCGTCCTCCAGCAGCTTGACGAGGAAGAACGACTGCTTCAGGTCCTCCGCACCGAAGCGATGGTCCTGGTCGTAGCGCCCCGGCTTCTGCCCGTTGAGGTCGATGTGGAACAGCTTGCCCGCGTCGAGCGCCTGACCGACGCCGTGCGCGAAGTTGAGCCCCGCGATCGTGTCGTGCGCGACCTCGGGGTTGAGGCCGACCATCTCGGGGTGCGCGAGCGTGTGGATGAAGGCCAGCGCGTGCCCGATCGTCGGCAGGTAGATATCGCCGCGCGGCTCGTTGGGCTTGGGCTCGATCGCGAAGCGATAGCCGTAGCCCTGCGCGACGTTGTACTCGCAGAGGAAGTCGAGCGCGTCGCGGAACCAGCGCATCGCCTCGCGCGGATCCTTCGCGCCGTCCGTCTCGGTGCCCTCGCGCCCGCCCCAGAACACGTACGTCTCGGCCCCGAACTCCTTCCCGAGGTCCATCGAACGCATCACTTTCTGCAGCGCGTAGCGGCGCACGCGGCCGTCGTTGCTCGTGAACGCGCCGTCGCGGAAGGCCGGATCGGTGAACAGGTTGGTCGTCGCCATCGGGACCTTCAGCCCCGTCTCGTCGAGTGCCGCGCGGAATTCGCGCACGATGCGATCGCGCTCGACCGCGGTCGCGTCGCGCGGCACGAGATCCTCATCGTGGAAGTTGACGCCGTAAACACCGAGCGGCGCCAACCTGCGCACGAGCGTCGGCGCATCGAGCGGCGGCCGCACGGGCTCGCCGAACGGATCGCGGCCGACGTTGCCCACGGTCCAGAGGCCGAAGGTGAAGTGGTGCTCGGGGCGGGGCGCGTAGGCGTCGGACGGGGTAGCGTTAGACATGTTGGGTGTCGTGTCGCGGTGTTGGGCGCGCGGCGCCGGAGCGTCGCACGCGATGGGCAGGGTGGCGCAGACAGCAGGCGCGTGCGGCAGGCGCGTGCGGAAGGCAAGCCCGACGGTGCCGGCCGGCTCGCAACGCGCAGCTTCGCGCACGCAAGATTCGCCGCCGCGCGCCGGAACACACCCCCCGCGCGTACCCTGGCGCGCGGCAGGTCCGGTGACGAGGATGTGCCATCACCTTCGCACCACCCGATCCTCCCCTGCCCCGATGTCCCTCCGCACGACACTCCCGCGTTCGGCCCTCGCCGTCCTGCTCACCGCCGCATGCGCCGGGCGCGCGACGCCGGGTGCGGGCCACGCCGACACGAGCGTGATCACCCGCGATCAGATCGCAGCCGCCCACTTCACGTCCGCCTACGACGTCGTCCAGTCGTTGCACAACAACTGGCTCCACAACCGCGGCACCGACAGCTTCCAGAGTCCTGGCCAGGTGCTCGTCTACCTCGACGACAACCGGCTCGGCGGGGTCGAGTCGCTGCGCGCGATCGCGTCGCACACGATCGGCTCGATCCGGTTCATCGACGCGCCGAGCGCGACCGCGCGCTGGGGGCCCGGCCACACGCAGGGCGTCATCGCCGTGGTGACGCAGGTGGGCCAGTGAGGCGCGCGGCCGCGACCACGGCGTCGAACGCCGGCTTGGGCCGCGCGACGCGATCGAACAACAGCGGGTAGCTCGTCCGCCCACGGACCGGCCAGTTGTTGAGCCACGAGTCGCCGTCGGTCACGTTCCAGAATGTCACGCGCTCGATCGCGTCC
>DASWUT010000466.1:0-1989 GCA_036401455.1 Gemmatirosa sp.
GACGCGCGGCGTCACGTTGATCTGCCGCGTCAGGCCACCGCTGACCTGGACCGCCGGGAGGAACTGCGCGTACGCGCCGCGGATCGCGACGGTGCCGGCGCGCACGAGGCCGCGCGCCTGGATCGCGCTCGGCGCGCCGCGCTGCGCGGTGCGAATGGCGTCGGCGAGCGAGATCGGCCGCCCCGTCGCGCTATCAGAGGCGAGCGTGCCGGGCGCGGCAGCGAGCCCCGCCGCGACCGGCGGCGTCACAGGCAGTTGCACAGCGAAAGAGGGACAGGGGTGCAGGCAAACGTGGCCGAACGGTCACGCGGACCCCTCGGCCTCCGCCACGTCAACGCACGACCACGACGGAATGTTTAGCGCCGCGGCTCTCGCGTTCCCCGTCCGTACTGCTTACGGCGTGCCCCGCCCGCCGAACCCGCCACCGCCTCGGGGCGGCGCACTGCGCGCTGCCCCGCTCAGCTGCGCCTCGGCGAAGGCGCTCCTGCGCATCGCGTCCTCCATCTTCGTCGCGCGTTCGCGCTGGTCCGGGTTGAGCGCGGCGAGCGCGTCCGCACGCGCCTGCGCCTCGGCGTCACGCTGCGCACGAAGCGCGGCGGCCCGCGCGCGCAGGCGGTCGCGCATCGCGGTCCGATCGCTGTCCGTCATCGTCGTCCACACGTTCGGATCGCTCGGCGCCTTGAGCGACGCGGCCCGCACGCTCAGCGTGTCGACCGCGGCGTCCCGGCGCACCTTGACCGCGTTCACCCGCCCGATCTGCTCCGGCGTGAGCCCGAGGTCCGCCCGGCGCTCGAGGACCACGTCGACGAGGTTGATCGTGTTCGGGTCGCGCTTGGCGCGCCCGTCGGCGCTGTCGCTGCTCTCTCCGCCGCGCGAGCGACCGCCGCCGCGCCCACCGCCAAACTGGGCGCGTGCGGGCTGCGCGAGGCATACGACAGCGATGGCGGCCACGAGCGGAGTGGCGCGCGAGAGACGAAGCGACATGGCAGGCGGGACGGAGAGGAAGCAGACAGGGAAGCGCGGCACACTACCCCGCGCTCCCCACCGAGGTGCCACGGCTGCCTCTTCCGAAGCCCAGGCACTACCCCCGAAACCGGGAGCAGCTCAGGAGCAGCTCAGCCGGCCACGCGGCAGCGGCAGCGTGCAGTTCTTCGTCGTGTCGTTCTGCACGATGACGACCTTGGCTGTGGCCGATCCGTCGTAGGTCACGACCTCCCGCCGCGTCGTCGTCTTCGCGGATCCGCCGGCGAGCGTGACCGTCGCCTTGGTCGCGCGGATGACCGTCCCAGCCGTCGGATACACGCCCGAACCGGTCTTCACCGGAACGACGAGCCGGGTCGTCGTGTCGCCCATGACGCGCGTGGCCGTGAACGCGGTGCTGTCGCTCAGCGTCCCCGACGTCGACTCCTGCCCGGCCGAGGTGCCGGTCACCGTGCGCTGCGCGCTGCCCGCGGCGAGGCCGGTCACGGTACGGTCGCTCACGGTGCTTACCGTGCTCGTCGCGCTCGCCACGGTCACGACGGTGCTGTCCCGCCCGAAGCCCGGGCCGAAGCCGTGGTGGTCGCGCGGGGTGAACGTCGTCGTTCCCGCCACCTCGACGTGGGTGACCGCCGTGTTGGTGGTCGTGTCGAACGCCTGCTGCGCGGTGCCGGCGGCGGTGGTGTAGATGGCGTAACGCGAGATCGTCAGCCCGTTGATCGTCGTCGGCGCGCAGGTGATCCGGCCGGTGCTCGACGCGAACGTGCAGCTGGTGATCGGCGCGCCACCTTGCGGGTCGCCGAACGCGCCGCGCCCGAACCCCGGACCGAACCCGCCCAGCCCATCGAACTCGGGGCCGAGCCCGCCGCCCATGAAGCCGCCGAAGCCCGGCCCGAAGCCGCCGTCCAGACCGCCCCGCCCACCGTGGCCGCCGTGCCCGCTGGGACCGAACGATCCGGTGTTGCCGCGCGCGTCGAAGCTGCTCGAGACCATGTCGTAGCCGGGCGTGGC
>DASWUT010000467.1:0-2586 GCA_036401455.1 Gemmatirosa sp.
CCGGCCGGGCAGCCGCGGAGGCGGGCGAAGACGCGATCACAGCGGCGATCCCGCAGCATGCGATGACTGAGCACGCGATCACCGATGCGCTCGGCGAGTGGCGGGCTGCCGTGCCCGGGGCGCTCGAGCGTCTCGTGCCGCTCGTCTACGCCGAACTGTCCCGCATCGCCCACCGGCAGCTCGGCGCCGAGGCGGCGGGTCACACGCTCTCCACGTCGGAGCTCGTCCACGAGGCGTACTTCCGTCTCGGCGATCAGACGCGCACCGAATCGGCGAGCCGTGCGCAGTTTTTCGGACTCGCCGCACACACGATGCGGCGCGTGCGCATCGACTACGCCCGCCGCCACCAGGCCGCGCGGCGCGGCGGTTCCCAGCAGCGACCCGTCTCGTTGGACGTCGCGGCAGCGGGCGTGGACGCCGGCGCGCTGGCGATCGCCGCGCGCGGCGACGAACTGCTCGCGCTCGACGAGGCGCTCGACCGGCTCGCCGTGCTGGACCCGCGGCAGGCGCGCGTCGTCGAGTGCCGGTTCTACGGCGGCCTCACGGAGACCGAGACCGCAGAGGTCCTCGGCGTGACGCCGCGCACGGTGGCCCGCGACTGGGTGAAGGCGCGCGGGTGGCTCTCCCTGGCGTTGCGCGATGACCCGCGCTGAGCAGTGGCGGGCGCTTCAGGGCCTTGTCGACGGGGCGCTCGACCGCCCGCGCGACGCCCGGGCGGCGTACCTCGACGAGGCGTGCGCGGCGGACGCGGCGCTACGCGTGCGCGCCGCGCAGCTGCTGGACGCCTGCGAGCGCGTCGACGACGAGGACGGACGGCTCGCCACGCCCGCCGTCGCCCCGCTGCTCGGCCGCGCCGCGGCGCAGGGTGCCCTGCGGGATGCCGTGCACGACGCCCTCGACGAAGCCGTTGACGAGGCCGCTCGCACGGTGGCGCTGCAGGCGGACGTGGCCGAGGCGCTGCGGTCCGCGTTGGCGGGGCGCTACGCCGTGGAACGCGAGCTGGGGCGCGGCGGCACGGCAACCGTCTACCTCGCCCGCGACCTCCGCCACGGGCGCCCCGTCGCGCTCAAGGTGCTGGCCCCGGCGCTCGGCGCCGCACTGAGCGCCGAGCGCTTTCTGCGCGAGATCCGCGTCACGGCCGCGCTGCAGCACCCGCACATCCTGCCGCTTTTCGACTCGGGCGAGGCGGCCGGGCGGCTGTACTACGTCATGCCGTACGTCGACGGCGAGACGTTGCGCGAGCGGCTCGCACGCACCGGCGCGCTCCCCGAGGCCGACGCCGTGCGGCTGCTCGGCGAGGTGGCCGACGCCCTCGCCTACGCGCACGAGCGCGGCGTGGTGCACCGCGACGTGAAGCCGGCCAACATCCTGCTGCACGGTGGCGCGACGCGCGGACACGCCCTGGTGGCCGACTTCGGCATCGCGCGGGCCGTCGACCGGGCGCGGGCAGCGCAGGACCCGAGCGCGGTCCTCCTCGCGGACGGCGGGACCGATACCCTCACCGGCGCGGGGACGTCGCCCGGTACGCCCGCCTACATGGCGCCGGAAGAGGCGCGCGCCGACGCCGGCGTCGACCATCGGGCCGACCTCTACGCGTTCGGCGTAGTCGCCTACGAGGCGCTCGCCGGCGCGCACCCGTTCGGCGCGCGCGGCTCGCGGGCCCTGATCGCGGCCCACCGCGACGAGACGCCCGCCCCGCTCGCGGCGCGCCGCCCCGAGATGCCCGCCGCGCTCGCCACCCTCGTCACGCGGCTGCTCGCGAAGGACCCGGCCGAGCGCCCGCAGTCGGCCGGCGAGGTGGTCGCGGCGCTCGGCGCCGTGCGGCCCGCGGCCGAGTTCGCCCGCCCTGCGTTAGACCCAGCGTCCGACGCCGCGTCGGATTCTGAGGGCGCGGCGGAGTCGGCACGCCGCGTGCCCGTACGCGACCCGCCCTCGGGGCGGGCGGCGGGGTTCGCGGCCGCGGCGGTCGCGCTGCTCGCGGTGGGCGGCGCCATTGTGATCGGCGCCCGAGCCGATCGGCAGAACGCGTCGCCGCCGCGCGCCGCTGCAGTCGGCGCACGCGCGGCGGGGGCAACCCGCCTAACGGCAATCCGCGCGCTCGCGGTGGTGCCGTTCGTGAACACGGGCGGTGATCCGCAGGATGACTACTTCAGCGACGGCCTGACCGACGAGCTGGCTCACGCCCTGGCGCGGCTGCCCGGGCTGCGGCTGGCCGGGCGCACGTCGAGCTACACCTTCAAGGGCAGATCCGTCGCGGCCCAGGCGGTCGGCCGGGCGCTCGGCGTCGATGCGCTCGTCGACGGCACGGTGCGGTGGGACAGCGTTTACGAGACTCACTCGCGGGACGTCTTCGCCGTACAGGACGCGCTCACGCGCTCCATCGCCGCCGCCCTCGCGCCGGCGCTCGGCGACCGCGCGGCGCGGGGGACGGAGGACGCGGCGGCCGACGTCGCGCGCGGCACCACCGACCAGGACGCGTACGAGTGGTACCTTGAGGGCCGCTACAACTTTCTGCTGCGTAATCCGACGCGGCTCGCCCGCGCCCACGCGGGGCTGTCGATGGCGTACAGCCTGTGGCCGGTCTAC
>DASWUT010000468.1:0-17325 GCA_036401455.1 Gemmatirosa sp.
GTCGACATCCAGTGGTACCAGCCGAGCGCGCAGGGGCACGCGTACGTGCCGGGCGCGCGGCTCGCGATGGATGCGTACGGGCGTTTGATCCCGGCCGAGAACAAGTTTCCCTCGTCCGCCAACGGCGCGGGGTTCAAGCCACTCGCGGATTACGTGCACGCCCGCGGGCTCAAGTTCGGCATCCACATCATGCGCGGGATCCCGCGCCAGGCGGTCGCCGCCAACGTGCCGATCCTCGGCACGCCGTACCATGCGCGCGACGTCGCCAACACGTCCGACTCGTGCGTCTGGAACCCCGACATGTGGGGCGTCGACGTGTCGAAGCCGGGCGGGCAGGCGTACTACGACGCGATCGCGCAGCTGTACGCGTCGTGGGGCGTCGACTTCGTGAAGGCGGACGACATGGGGAGCCACGCCTTCCGCCCCGCCGAGATCCGCGCGCTGCGCGACGCGCTGGACCGGACCGGGCGGCCGATCGTGCTCAGCATCTCGCCCGGGCCCGCACCGCTCGCCGATTCGAGCTTCTTCGCCGGGCACGCGCAGATGTGGCGCATCTCGGACGACTTCTGGGACGAGTGGAAGCTCGTCCGCGCGCAGTTTGACTACGCGCGCGACTGGGCGCGCGCAGTTGGCGCGCGCTCGACGTGGCCCGATGCCGATATGCTGCCGTTAGGCAGGCTCCGCCTCACCGACTCGGCCGGCCGCGGCCCGCCCACCCGCCTCACGCCCGACGAGCAGCGCACGGTGATGACGCTCTGGAGCGTGTTCCGCTCCCCGCTCATCATGGGCGGCGACCTGCCGACGCTCGACGCGCCGACGCGCGCGCTGCTGACCAACCCCGAGGTGCTCGCCGTCGACCAGCGCGGCCGTTCGCCGCGTCAGGCGCTCGAACGGCCGGGACTCCGCGTCTGGACGTCGCAGCCGCCCGACGGAGCGGACCGCTACGTCGCCGTGTTCAACCTCGCCGACACCGCCCAACGCGTCGACCTCGCCTGGCCCGACCTCGGGCTCGGCGCCGGCCCGCGCGCGGCGCGCGACCTCTGGGCGCGCCGCACGCTCGGCCCGAGCGGTCAGCTTCAGGTCGCGCTCGCCCCGCACGCGAGCGCGCTCTACCGCGTGTCCCGCGTCGGCGCGACGACGGTCGGGGCGACGAGCGTCAGCGCGACGCCGACCGGGTCGCCGTCTCGCGGGCGCTGAGGCGGAGCACCACGACGTCGTGCGCGGGGACGTCGGCGGCGAACGCGGTCGCCGTCGTCCCCCGGTCGCGCCCGGCGATCAGGTCGCGCACGCGGTAGCTCCGCGCCCCGAAGTCGGCCGTGTGGTGCGTCAGGCCGTCGGTCACCCCCTCGCGCCGCCAGTCGTACGTTACGTGCCGCGGCTCGATCGAGCGGTTGAGGATCGCGACGGCCCAGTCGCCTCCGGCGAGTGGCTTGAACCACACCTCGACCCCGTCCGGCGTCGCGCGCGACGCGAAGCCCTGGATGCCTAACGAGTCCTGATCCACCGCGATGAGGTCGCGGTTGGTGAGCAGCGCGTGCGTCTCGGGCGGCATGTTCCGCAGGTCGGTGCCCGTGATGAGCGGCGCGGCGAGCATCGCCCACATCGCGAAGTGTGCGCGGTCCTCGCCGACCGTCATCCCGTTGCCGACCTCCAGCATGTCGGGGTCGTTCCAGTGGTCGGGGCCCGCGTACTGACGCAGCTCCTTCTGCTTGTCGAGGATCGCGAGCACGCTCGCCGGCGCCCACGTCCCGAAGTTGCGCACGCAGTCGAAGCAGTTGGTGATGTCCGTCGTCGTGCGCCAGAGGTGCCCGACGGAGGCGGCCCACGTCCACGGCTGCGAGTTCCCCCACTCGCAGAGGCTGAAGACGATCGGCCGCCCGGCCGTCCGCAGCGCCTCGCGCATCGTGATGTACGCGCCCTGCGCCTTCAGCGAGTCCGTGCTGCACCAGTCGTACTTGAGGTAGTCGACGCCCCAGCGCGCGTACGTCAGCGCGTCCTGGTACTCGTGACCGCGGCTCCCCGGCCGCCCGCCGCACGTCTTCCACCCCGCGTCGGAGTAGATCCCAAGCTTGAGCCCCTTCGAGTGCACGTAGTCGGCGAGCGCCTTCATCCCCGACGGAAAACGCTGCGCGTCGACCTGGATGAACCCCGCGCTGTCGCGCGCGCCGTGCCAGCAGTCGTCGATGTTCACATACTGATAGCCCGCGTCGCGCATCCCCGACGTGACCATCGCGTCGGCCGTCTCGCGGATGAGCCGCTCGCTCACGTTGCACGCGAACTTGTTCCAGCTGTTCCACCCCATCGGCGGGGTGGGCGCCAGGTGCTCGAACTTCTGCGCGCGCGCCTCGCGCACGAACGGGCCGGCGAGCGCTACCGCCAGCACCGCCGCGACGGTGAACGCCGTCCGCGTCAGACGTACCGCGCGCGCCGCGGACCGCGCCGCGAACCGAACCATCGGAATTCTGATCATCACGTCACCTGGAACGTGTGTGTGAGGCCGCCGACCATCACGTCGAACGCGCCGAGCTCGAGCACCGGGCGCCCGTCGTGGCCGACGTAGGACAGGTCGTCGCCTCCGAGCGTGAAGCGCACCGTGCGCGACGCGCCGGGGGCGAGCTCGATCTTTTCGAACCCGCGCAGTCGCCGCACGGGCGGCGTGATCGCGGCGTACTGCTGGCGCGTGAACAGGAGTACGCTCTCCTTCCCCGCCCGCGCGCCGGTGTTGGTCACCGCCACCGTGATCGTGACCCGCCCGCCGCGCAGCAGCGCATCCTGCGCGACCGCGTCGTGGTCGACCACGAGGTCGCCGTAGCTGAACGTTGTGTAGCTCAGCCCGTGGCCGAACTCGAACTCCGGATCGAACCCGCCCGCCTCGCGCAGGAACCCGGTGTCCAACGTCTCCGTGAACTTGTGGTCGTACGTCGTGATCGCGTTGGGCCACTTGGGATACGTGAACGGCAGTCGCCCGCTCGGATTCGCCGCGCCGAACAACACCTCCGCGATCGCCGCGGCCCCCTCCATCCCCGGCCAGTACCCCATCACGACGGCCGCCGCGCCGGGCACGACCTCGCGCACCAGGCGCGGGCGCCCCTCCAACAGCACGAGCACCGTGGGCACCCCCGTCGCCTGCACCGATTCGGCCAACCGCAGCTGCGCACGTGACAGCGTGAGGTCGCCGATGTCGCCGATCCACTCCGCGTACCCCGTCTCGCCGAGCGCGACGATCGCGACGTCGACCTCCTGCGCGGCAGCGACGGCGGCCGCGATCTCGGCGTCGGTCGGGTCGGCGAACGCGGCGCGCGCGTCGCTGTTGCCGACGTGACGCACGTTAGGCGAATGCGTCCGAATCGCCTCGAGCAGCGACGGCACCCCCTCGGGAAAGCGCCACCCCTCGGTGCCCTGCCACGTGTACGTCCAGCCGCCGTTCAGCGCGGTGAGCGAGTGCGCCGCCGGCCCGGTGACGAGGACGCGCGCGCCGGTCGCGAGCGGCAGCACGGGCGCGCCGCCCGCGGTTGCCGCGTCGTTCTTGAGCAGCGTGACCGCGTCGCGCGCCGCCTGCCGCGCGACCGCGCGTGAGGCGGGCGTGCCGATCTGCGCCGCGAGCGACGCGTCCGGATACGGCTGATCGAGCAGCCCGACCTCGGCCTTGAGCATCAGGATCCGCCGCACGCTCTCGTCGACGCGCCGCTCGGACATCGTTCCCTCGCGCACGAGCGCGAGCAGCTCGTCTGCGAACCCGTAATCGTGCGGCGTCATGCTCATGTCGACGCCCGCGTCGAGCGCGATCCGCACGGCATCCTTCATCGTCGCCGCGACCCGGTGCCGCGTGTGGAGGAAGATGATGTCCTCCCAGTCCGTGACGATCACACCGTCGAACCCGAGCTCACCGCGCAGCACGTCGGTGAGCCAGCGTCGGCTCGCGTGCACCGGCACGCCATCGATCTCGCCCGAGTTCACCATCACCGTGCGCGCGCCAGCCGCGACCGCCGCACGGAACGGCGGCAGGATCACCTCGCGTACCTCACGCTCGGTGAGCGCGGGTGGCGTGCGGTCACGCCCGGTGCGCGGCGCGCCGTACCCCAGGTAGTGCTTCATCGTCCCCGCCACGCCCGCCGCCTGCGAGCCGGCGAGGAACGCGCTCCCGAGCCGCGCCGCGACGAGCGGGTCCTCGCCGAACGTCTCGTAGAACCGCGGCCACAACGGCTGCCGCCCCACGTCGAGCACCGGCGCGAAGTTCCACGGCAACGCCGAGGCGAGCGCCTCCGCCCCCGTGATCTCCCCCGCCCGCCGCGCGAGCGCGACGTCGAACGTCGCCCCCATCGCGACGTTATGCGGAAAGATCGTTCCGTTCTGCGTGTAATTGGCGCCGTGCACGAAGTCGATGCCGTAGAGCACCGGTACGCCGAGGCGCGTCTCGTTCATCGCGACGTCCTGGATCTGCGCGACGAGGGCGTGCCATCCTTCGGCGGGCAGCGCGGCGTCCAGCACGTTGATGATCGATCCGACGTGCCGGGTGACGAGCGCCTCGCGCAACTTCGCCAGGTCGAGCGTGACCCGCCCGGGACGCTGCTCGGCGCTGCCAGCCGCGACGACGCCGACGTTGAGCTGCGTCATCTGCCCGATCTTCTCTTCGAGCGTCATGCGGGCAAGCAGCGCGTCGACGCGCGCACGCATGGAAGCGTCGTCGCGGTCGGCGGACGCCGTGCCGCCATGCGCGAAGGCGGCGGCGGGAAGAACGGTCGTAGCCATCAGCGTGAGAATAGCGGTCGGGAAGGTAGCGTCCAGCGCGGCACGTCAGCGCGCCACGCCGTCGATCAGCTGGGCGGGATCGCCCGTGTGCGCGCCGCGCCCGTCGAAGTCGTGCAGCGCGAGCCCGCGCACGCCGTCGGCCTCGAGCGCCGGCCCGTAACCCGGAGGCGGGTCGTCGGCCCATCGCACGCGCACGTCACGCAACGTGAGGTCGGTCGCCCACTTCGCGTACACGCCGGCGATCCGGTGCCGGTACGGATCGGGGAACGCCTCACTCGGCCGGAGATCGTACAGGTCCGCCGGGTAGCCGGAGGTGCGCCGGAGCGTCAGCTGCACGTTGTCGAACGTGACCGCGTCGAGCGCGCCCGCCGTCCACCCGTGCACGAAAATCCCGCTCTCCCCCGCGCAGACGAGGTTGTTGAACTGCAGCCCGCGCACGATCCCGGCCGGCGTCGTCCGGTCGCGCGGCAGGTTGGATACGTGCACCGGCTCGCCCGCGCCCCACCACATCGCGTGCCGCCGCTCGGTGGTGATCACGAGGTTGGAGCAGATCAGGTGCTCGACCGTCGCGCCGTCGCGGTTGAGCACGCAGATCCCGCGGTTGCTCGCCGTGATCGTGCAGCCGTCGACGACGACGTTGCGCACCGGGTCCGGCCCTTCGGGCTCGACCTTCACCCCGGCCGAACTCGACTCGAGCGTGCACCCGGTCACGGTCACGTTCTCGCAGGCGCCGTACTGGCGGAAGTTGCGCGACGCCTTGAGCACCACGCAGTCGTCCCCCGCGCGGATGTGGCAGTTGGCGACACGCACGTTGCGGCAGTGATCGATGTCGATCCCGTCGCAGTTGGGCACGAGGATGTCGTTGTCGATCGTCACGCCGTCGATCAACACGTCCTCGCAGCCGATCGGGTGCACGGTCCACGTCGGCGCGTCGCGGATCGTGAACGCGTGCAGGCGCACGTCGCGACACCCGACCAGCAACACCATTCGCGGCCGCCCGTCCGCGTGGAACGTCGCCGGCAGTGGGTAGAGCGGGTCGTAAGGCCCGAGAAAGGGATGCGTGACCTGGTACCCGCCCTCGCCACGCACGGTGAGGTACGCATGGAAGTTGCCGTCGATCACGCCGCCACCCGTCACTCCGACGCCAACCGCATCCTTTGCGAAGACGAGCGCGCCTAACGCGCGGAAGTGCTCGCGATTCCCGCTCGCCTTCAGCGTCGCCCCCGGCTCGACACGCAGGGTGACGTGCGACCTGAGCATCACCGTGCCGCTGAGGTACACGCGCCCGGCGGGCAACGTCACCTCGCCGCCCCCCGCGACCGCGCAGGCGTCGACGGCACGCTGGATCGCGGCCGCGTCGTTGGTCGCGCCGTCCCCTTTCGCGCCGTAGCGCAGTACGTCGAACGTCGTGGTCGCACGGTGCGCAACGACGCGATCAGCGACGCCAGCGCGCGCGACCGCGTCGGGCAGCAGCGCGAGCCCCGTCGCCGCGGCCGCCCGCCCCAGGAACGCGCGGCGTGCGATCACCGCGTCGTCCGGTACAGGTCGGGCACGTCGCCGTCGAAGGCGATCAGCGGATCGCGGCGGAACCGCGCGAAGTCCGCCGCGCTCGCCTGCCCCGCGTACGGCGCATAGAAATGGTGCGGATGCTCGGCCGACTGCGGCGCGTTGCGCCACACCAGCACCCACGAGAGCCGCCGCGTGAGCGAGTCCTGCGCGAGCGCCGGAAGGAGCGTCCCCGTCCACCAGAGCGAGTCCGGCAACGCCTCGACTCCCGTCTCGGTGAGCGCGGCCAGCTTCCCGCGCTCGGCGGCGAGCCGCGCGACGATCCGCATCCGCTCCGTCATCTGCGGCCGCGTCGCCGGCGAGCGCACGCTCTGGTAGTCGTCGTAGCCCAGCACGTCCACGTACGCGTCGCCCGGATAGCGCGCGAGGTAGGCGTCGGGCGTGTCGAACACGTCCGGGGCGAACGCGTACAGCAGGTTGTGCGCGCCCTTCCGGTCGCGCAGGTACGTCACCGTGAAGCGCCACAGCTGCCGGTACTCGTCGGGCGTCGCGTGTCGCCCGCCCCACCAGAACCAGCTGCCGCTCATCTCGTGGAACGGGCGGAAGACGACCGGCACCAACGTGCCACCGTTAGGCCCGGGCGCGCGCAGGCTCGTCGCGAACGCCGCGACGCGGTCCAACCACGCCGTGTACTCCGCGTGCCGCGCCCCGCCGGGGAGCACCGCGGCGACCGCCGCCGTCGTGTCCCACGCGTTCCCACCCGAGACGGGGTTGTTCACGTGCCAGCTCAGCACGTTCACGTCGCCGCGCGCGTACCGGTCGACGATCCACCCGCGAATGCGCGCGAACGGCACGCCGTCGATGTTCGCCGCCGAGTCGCGCTCGATCTCCGAGAGGTCCCACTCGTAGACCGCGGGGTACGCGCCGGCGGTCTCGTTCACGTCCGAGCGCCCGGCCTGGTACGCCCACGTGTGCCCGTACGCCAGGTCGTCATGGTGCCCGAACAGGATCCGCCGCCCCGCGAGCGTCCGCAGGTTCGCGAACAGCGCGCGCGTCTCGCGCGTGGCGCGCGGATCCGCGGGCGCGCCCGCGACGGACGTCGCGGTCACGCCCCGCGCCGCATCGTCGGGCCGCGCGCGGCCGGCGCACGCCGTGAGCGCGAGTCCTGCGACACCGAGCGCGACGAGCCGCGCGAACGAGGCACGAGCAGTGCGGGACGCAATCACCGGTCGGCCACGTGGTAGAGGTCGGGAAGTTCGTCCTCGAACAGCACGAACGGATCGTTGTGGAAGCGTACGAAATCCGGTGCGCTCGCCTGCCCGCGGTACGCGGCGAAGAAGTGATTGTGCCGGTCGCGCTCGTTGTTCGCGTTCCGCCACACGAGCGCCCACGTCACGCGCCGCGTGAGCGAGTCGGCGGTGAGCGCAGGCAGCAGGGTGTGCGTCCACCAGAGCGAGTCAGGGATCGCCTCCACACCGGTCTCGGTCAGGGCGGCGACCTTCCCGCGCGCGTCCGCGAGCGTCACGACGTCGTGCAGCCGCCGCACGAGCGTGTCGCGGAGCGCGGGGCTCCGCACGCTCTGGTAGTCGTCGAAGCCGAGCACGTCGACGTACCCGTCGCCCGGATAGCGGTCGAGGTAGTCGGCCTGCGACGCAAACACGTCCGGCGAGTACGCGTAGAGCAGGTTGTGCACGTCCGCGCTGTCGCGAAGGTACCCCACCGTGTACCGCCAGAGCGCGACGTACTCGTCGCGCGTCGCGTGCCGGCGCCCCCACCAGAACCACCCGCCGCTCATCTCATGGAACGGTCGGAAGACCACCGGCACGAGCGCCTCGCGACCGTCGCGCCCCCGCGCCCGCAACGTCCGAAAGAACGCGGCCACGCTGTCGAGCTTCGCGCGATACACGTCGTGCGACGCGCCACCCGGCAACAGCTGCGCGACTGCTGCCGTCGTGTCCCACGCGTCGCGCCCGGTTACCGGGTTCCCGAGGTGCCACGACATCGTGATCACGCCACCGCGCCCGTACCCTTCCGCGATCCACCCGCGCATCCGGTCCACGCGCGCCGTGCCCCCCGGGTCGCGCGGCCCGTGCGCGAACAACGTGCTCACGTCCCACCCGTACACCGCCGGATACGAGCCCGTCACGTCGTGCACGTCCGACCGCCCCGGCTCGGCCACCCACGTGAACCCGTAGGCGAGCGATTCCTGGTGCCCGAACATCACACCATGCCCGGCGAGCCGTCGCAGGTTGACGAACAGCGCGCGCGTCTCGGGCGTCGCCCGCGGGTCGACGGGCGCACCGATCGACGGCGCGCCGCCGGCGAGCCCGCCGGCCAGGAGGGTCGTGTTAGGCGCAACCGACGCCACCGGCCGCGCACGCCCAGCGCACGCGGCCGCGAGCAGCACCCCGGCGAGCAACACGCCGGCGCGCCGAACGCCGCGCGGCCGGGGCTTCACGCCGACACCGCCACATGGAGCACCGCCTCGCCAGCCCCGGCGCGCGCCATCACCACCAGACACGCGCGCGCGTTGTGGTAGGAGCACTTCCAGGGACCGACCTTCTCGAACCCCGCGACCCGCGTCCCGTCGCGTGTCGTGCGGCGGAACCACTCGCCGTGCACGTGATCGACGAGGTGCCGGTCGGTGAACGCCCATGTGCCGCGCGCTGCGCGCGCGAACGACGCGTCTCCTGTCTCCCGCCACGCGTCGACGAACCCGACGATCGCCTCGGCCTGCACCCACCACTCCTTGAACGTCTCGACCGGCCGCCCCAGATGCGCCTCGTAGAAGATCCCGCCGGCGGCCGTGTCGTACGCCTCGTCGCGCACCGCCGTCGCGAGCGCGAGGCACGCCGGGCGCACGCGCGCGCGCAGCGCGGGGTCGCCGTGCACCTCCGCCGCTTCGAGCAGCAGCCAGCTCGCCTCGATGTCGTGGCCGTACGACACGGTCGTCGACCTCGGCGTCCAATCGGCGTCGAAGAACAGCCGCAGATGCCCGGTCGCCGCATCGACGATCCGCGTCGCGAACAGCTCCACCACCTCGCCGAGCCGCGCCCGGAGCAGCGCGTCCGGCCACACGCGGTAGAGGTTCGCGTACGCCTCGAGCACGTGCAGGTGCGTGTTCATGCTCTTCCGCTCGTCCGCGTCCTCGTCGCTCAGGCGCACGTCGTCCAGCCGCACCCACTCGCGCGTGAACGCCTCCTCGTAGCCGCCGTGCAATGCGTCGTGCGCGTGCCGCTCGACGAGGCGGAACAGCGACACCGCCGCGGCGAGGCTCTCCGCGTCCCCGGTCGCGCGGTGGTGCTCGCTCAGCGCGTAGATCGCGAACGCCTGCGCGTAGACGTGCTTCCTTGCGTCTCGCGCTGAGCCGTCGGCGTTCAGCATCCAGTAGACGCCCCCATGCACCGGGTCGAACAGGCACTCGCGCACGTACCGCGCGGCTCGCGCGGCGGCCACGCGGTACGCGTCGTCGCCTAACACCCGCGAGGCGGCCGCGAACGTCCACAGGATGCGCGCGTTGAGGATCGCGCCCTTCGGCGCGTCCGGATCGGCGACGTCGTTGCCATCGATCAGCCCGACGAACCCGCCGCGATCCACGTCGACCGCGCGCGCCAGCCAGTACGGCAGAATCCCCTCGCGCAGCTCACGCGCCATCGGGGCGGCGAGCGCCGCGAGCGTGCCGTCCGCGCTCACCCGCGCGCCCCGCCGGCGCCGTTCGCCGCGACACCGCTCGCCGCGATGCCGTCCCTCGCGACGCCATTTCCGGCCGTACCGCCGCCGCCGAGGTTGCGCGCGATCAGCGCGTACCGCTGCTCCACGCACGCCGCCGAACGCAGCGGGTCGGGCGGGCTGTGCAGCGCGTGATCGACGAGCCGCTCGACACTGGTCGTCGCCACATGCACGCGCGTGTCGCTCGACGCGTAGTAGATGAACACCGTCCCGTCGTCGTCGGCGATCCAACCGTTCGCGAACACCACGTTCGACACGTCGCCGACGCACTCGTCGCCCTCGGGCGCGATCAGGTAGCCCGCGGGCGCGTGCGTCACGCGCCACGGCTCGGCCCGGTCGGTCATGAACAGGTACAGCACGTAGCGCAGCCCGGCGGCCGTGTTGCGCACGCCGTGCGCGAGGTGCAGCCACCCCGCCTCGGTGCGGATCGGCGGCGGCCCCTGCCCGTTCTTCGCCTCCTTGATCGTGTGGTACACGCGCCCGTCCACGATCCCCGCGTCGCGCACCACCGGGCGGGTGATGTCGTCGCACAGCCCCCACCCGATCCCGCCCCCCGAGCCGGCCTCGATGAAGCTGTCCTGCGGGCGCGTGTAGAAGGCGTACTTGCCACCGACGAATTCGGGATGCAGCACGACGTTCCGCTGCTGCTCCGACGTCGTGACGAGGTCGGGCAGCCGCTCCCACGTGACGAGGTCGCGGGTGCGCGCGATCCCGGCCTGCGCGACGGCGGCCGACAGGTCGCCCGGCGCGCGCGCGTCCTTGCGCTCGGTGCAGAACACGCCATACACCCAGCCGTCCTCGTGCCGCGTGAGGCGCATGTCGTACACGTTCACGTCGGGCTCACCCGTCTCGGGCATCCGCACCGGGTAATCCCAGAAGCGCCACCCGTCCACGCCGTTCGGGCTCTCGGCGACCGCGAAGAACGACTTGCGGTCGACTCCCTCGACGCGCGCGACCATCAGGTACCGCCCCTCGTGCTTGATCGCCCCCGGGTTGAACACGGCGTTGATCCCCATCCGCTCCAGCAGGCGCGGGTTCGTCGCCGGGTCGAAGTCGTAGCGCCAGAAGAGCGGCGTGTGCGCGGCCGTCAGCGCGGGGCGGCGGTAACGGTCGACGACGCCGCGTTCGTCACCGATCTGCTCATTCGGGCGCGAGACCAGCGCCTCGTGCGCGGCTTCGAGGGCACGGCGGCGCGCCGCGAGGGCCGCGTCGACCAGTGGTACGGACGGCGCGCCCGTCGGCGCGAGATCGATCGTCGGCATGCTGCGGCTGCGAAAGTACGTGGGGGTGGAGCGCGTACGGCGAGCGTTAGTCGCCCGTCACCGGCGCGACACCGGCCGCGGCGGGGCGCGGCGCGTCGAGCGCTGCGGCGAGCCGCTCCGGGAATTCATCCACCGGCCGCTCGGCCGCGGTCACGGCGAGGTCGGCCGGGTAGTCCTGCAACTTGTCGAACCAGTTGAACTTGAGCACCGCGGACGTCACGAGCACCGTCGTCATCGCCGCGGCGAACGCGGTGAACTCCTGCAGTACGAGGAAGATCCCCGTCGCGACGAGCGCGGTCTGCCAGACGACGCCGACGATCACGTTGACCGCGTCGCGGGCGAAGCCCGTGTTGCGCTCGAGCCCCGGGTGCTCGCGCGCGAGCTTCTCGTGGATCGGGCCCCAGAAGCCCCACGGTCGCGTCTTGAGGTAGAACTGCTTCAGCGTTTCCTCGTCGTCCGGCGGCGTCGCGAGCGTGCCGGCGATGCACCCGATGACCGAGGCGGCCAGAATCACCGGAAATGCGTACACGGCAGAGACGTTGGGCATCAGCTTCGGCACGACCATCGACGCGATGATGCCGGCCCCCATCCCCCAGAAATACCCGTAGCTGTTGAACCGCCACCAGTACCACTTCAACACGTTGGCCGCGACGTACCCGCCGTAGAGCGCCGAG
This sequence comes from Gemmatirosa sp., assembly GCA_036401455.1. Lineage (GTDB taxonomy): Bacteria > Gemmatimonadota > Gemmatimonadetes > Gemmatimonadales > Gemmatimonadaceae > BPUI01. Next base: position 11,921 of record DASWUT010000468.1, read on the forward strand.
ACGATCCACTGCACGATGTCGTTGAGCGACGTGACGAAGAACCCGATGCTCGTCCCGATCACGACGACGAGCACCGAGGTGATGTAGCTCATCCGCACGAGCGTCCGCTGGTCCGCATCCGGCCGCAGATACCGGCGATAGATGTCGTTCACGATGTACGCCGGCGCGGCGTTGACCGTCGCCGAGTACGTCGCCATGAACGCGGCGAGCAGCGCGGCGATCAGCAGCCCGAGGAGCCCCGTCGGCACGAAGTTGCGCATCGTGAACGGCAGGATCAGCTCGAAGTCGACCTTGTCGCCCATCGCCCGCAGCTGCGGGCTGAAGAAGGCGAGCGCGAGCACCGCGAGCGCCGTGATGAGCATGTACCGGAACGGCATCAGCACGAGGCTCACGAGCCCGCTCATCTTCGCCGCCTCACGCGGCGTGCGCGTCGAGAGCACGCGCTGCATGTCGTAGTTGGGCGCCGGTCCCGCCATGCTCAGCAGCACGCCCTTGAACACGATCATCATGAAGAACGCGCCGAACAGCGTCCACCCATCCTGCGCGATCCGCGTGTTGGCAGCGGGCATCAGGTGCGACCAGTCGAGGTCGAGCTTCCACCCGAACGCCGGCGAGTACCACCCCGCCGGCACCGCCGCGTGCAGCATCGCCGGGCTCACGCGCTGCATCGCGATGATCCCGATCCAGACGCAGGCGATCGTCTTGAGCACCGCCTGCAGCACTTCGGTGAACACCACCGAGAACATCCCGCCCTTGACCACGTAGAGCGTCGTGAGCGCCGTGATGAGCAGCCCCCACAAGTTCACGTTCGTCGTCGGATTGGCCGAGAGCTGATACGGCAGGAACGTCGCCGCGAACTTCCCCACGCCGATGAACGCGTAGGCGAGAAAGCCGATCACGTTGATCAGCGCGAACGCGACGACGCTCAGGTGCGCGAGGTTGGCCCCGCGCCCTCGCCCGAACCGGAACGTGATCCACTCCGCCCCGGTCATCACCCCGGACCGGCGCAGCCAGACCGAGAGGAAGATCATCAGGAAGATCTGGTTGAAGACCGGCCAGAGCCACGAAATCCAGACGCTCTTCAACCCGTACACGAACAGCAGGTACACCAGCCACATCGTCCCGCTGATGTCGAACATGCCCGACGCGTTGGACACGCCGAGCATCCACCACGAGATCTCGTTCCCGCCGAGGAAGTAGCTCTTCAGGTTCCGCGACGCCCGCTTCGAGATCCAGAAGCCGACGACGATGGTCGACACGATGTACGCGCCGATGATGAGCAGGTCGACCAGATGGAGGTTCACGGGGCGGAGAGTTAGGCGGGACGAAGGGCGAGCGACCCGTCACCCCGAGCATGCGCTCGAGGTGACGAGGGCGGCCGGACGCGACCCGCTCAGTAGCCGGGGTTCTGCGTCATGAGCGGATTCGCCGCGAGCTCACGCGACGGGATGTTCTGGAGCTTCTGGAACGCCTGCCGCGGGCGGCACGCGCCGGTGGCGAGGTCGGCGATCGGCGACGGCGCGTTCATCACCGTCAGCCAGCGCCCCTCGCGGACGAGGTCGAAGCGCGCCTGGAACTCCGCGTACAGTTCGTGCTCGCGCTCCGTCCACACCGCCTGCCGGAACTGCGCCTGACCGAGCCCGGCGAGCGGAGCCAGCCCGGCGCGCGCACGCACCTGGTTGATCGCGCTGTAGGCTGCGGCCGTCGGCCCGTTCACCTCGTTCTCCGCCTCGGCGAAGACGAGCAGGACGTCGGCGTGGCGCAGGATGATGAAGTTGTTCGCCGCCGCCTGGTCAGAGCTGAGGTGCTGCGGGTCGACGTACTTCAGGCTGTAAAACGGCCGCGACACGCCGTAGACGGCCGTCGACGTCATGCCCGAGCTCGGGTCCTTGATCGTCATCGAATCGAGGTTCGTCCCGAACGCGGCGCACCCCTCCGTCCACGACCCGGAGCTGAAGGCCGTGTCCTTCACGACGAGGCCCGCCGCCTTGAGCTTCGCGAGCGAGTCCGTCTGGAGCACGCGAATCTTCCCGGCCGCGCTCCGCGTGTACTCCCACGACATCGCGACCGCCGTGTTCGGCGCGACGCGCACGTCGCCCCGCTCGAAGCCGCGATAGAAATCCTCCCGGATGCTGAGGAATCCGTCGCCGCAGCCGCCGACGAGCGTGCAGTCGCCGGCCGGCGTCAGGTAGGCCGGAATCTGCGAGCCGTTGTTGTTCACCGCCGCGCCCTGCACGGCAAACAGGATCTCGGGGCTCGTGTTCTGCTTGTTGATGTCGTACAGCGACATGTAGTTCGACTCGAGCGAGACGGACGGGTCGCCCATCTCCTGCTGCGCCGCGCTGCGCGCCGAGTCGAGGTACGCTGCCTTGTTCGCGGCGAGCGCCGTGCCCGTCGCCTCGTCGCCCGCCATGTGCAGGTACACCTTGGCGAGGAGCCCCCACGCCGTGGCCAGCCGCGGGAGGCCCTGACCGTTGGGGTTGCTGTACGTGGCCGGCAGCATCGTCGTCGCCTGCCGCAGGTCGCTCGCCGCCTGCTGCCACACCGTCGCGGGGTCAGACCGCGCGAGCGCCCCGTTATTCGGGTCGGGGACGTACGCCTTCGTCCGGATCGGCACGCCGCCGTAGCGCCGCACGAGGTCGAAGTACGCGTAGCCGCGGATGAAGTACGCCTGGCCGCTCGCCAGCTTCTTCTCGGCTGCGCTGATCCCCGAGCTCCCCGGCACGTTGGCGAGAACCTCGTTCGCGCGCTCGATCATCTGGTAGTCGCCGATGTACACGCTGTTGTCCTGCATGTACCACTGGCCACCCTGATTGCCCGACCAGCCGCCCGCCATCCAGTTCCAGCAGGTCATCTCGTTGTCGTCGCACATCACGCTGAACTGGGCGGGAGACTTCCACCCGTTCCAGCTCATGAGCGGCGCGTAGGCCCCGTTCACCGCGGCGGAGGCCTCCGCGTCCGACTTGTAGTAACGGTCCGGCGAGATGAACGTCTGCGCCGTCTCGTGAAGGCTCGTCGCGTCCTTGCAGCCCGCGAGGCCGAGGGCTCCCGCCCCGATGGCCGCGGCGAGCGCCGCCGTGGCGGCCCGCGTCACTGTCCGATACGTAGTCATGTACGTAGTCATGGGTCGGTTGCTGCTCAGAAGCTCGTGTTGAGGCCGAACGTGAACGTGCGCTGCTGCGGATAGCTGCCGAGGTCGACGCCCGGGTGCGTCGGGTCGCCGAACGCGCTCACCTCGGGGTCGTAGCCCGTGTAGCGGGTGTGCGTCAGCAGGTTGATGCCGTTCACGTAGACGCGCGTGTTACGGGCGCGCGGCAGGTTGAGGGTGTAGCCGAGCTGCACGTTCTTGAGGCGGATGAACGAGCCGTCCTCGATGTAGATGTCCGAGAACCGCGTGTCCGCCTGCCGGCTCTGGAGCACCATCGGGAAGATCCCGTTCGGGTTCGTCGTCGGGTTGTACGCGTTCTGCAGGTAATACGTCGGGATGTTGATCGTCCCGTTCATCGTGAGGTACCGCATCCGCTCGGTGTTGATGATGCTGTTCCCCTTCACCCCGATGACGAGCGCGCTCGCGTCGAACTTCCCGTAGTGGACGGTGTTGTTCCAGCCCCACTGCCACTTGGGGTTGGCGTCGCCGATCACGTGCTGGTCGTTGGCGTCGATCTTTCCGTCCCCGTTGATGTCGGCGTACTTCAGGTCTCCGATGTGCGCCGCGGAACCGAGCAGCTTCGCGTACGCGGCCGAGTCGGCGGCGTTCTTCACGACGCCGTTGTTCGTGTACCCCCACATCGCGCCGATCGGAAGGCCAACCTTCTGGATGAACGGCGTCGCTTCGAGGTTGCCGCCCGCACCCAGGCGGCTGGCGAACTGCTGCTGAACGCCGTTGCCGAGGCTCATGATGCGGTTGGTGTTGTGCGACGCGTTGAAGCTCGTGTTCCACGTCAGCCCGCCCTTCTGCGCGTTCCGCAGTACGTCGTACCCGACGAGGAATTCGACGCCGCGGTTGGTCACGTTGCCCGAGTTGATCCACGTCGTGCCGAACCCGGTGTTCTGCGCGAGCGTGATCTGCTGCAGCAGGTCGTACGTGTTCTTGCGGTAGATGTCGACCGTGCCCGTGAGGCGGTTGCTGAACGCGCCGATGTCGAGGCCCGCGTCAAACTGGTTGGTCGTCTCCCACTTGAGGTTCGGGTTGCCGAGCTGCGTGACCGCGTACGCTGGCACCGTCGTCTCGTTGAGCGTGACGTTGGAGATACCGCCGATCGCCGCGAGCGACTGGTACGGGTTGATCGCCTGGTTCCCCGACTTGCCGTCGCTCAGGCGCACCTTGAGGTCGCTCAGCACGCTCTGGCGACGGAGGAACGGCTCCTCGATCACACGCCACGCGAACGCGATGGCCGGGAACGCCGACCACTTGTTGTTCTGCGCGAACACCGACGACCCGTCCGCGCGGATGGTGCCGGTCAGCAGGTAGCGGTCGAGCAGCTGGTAGTTCACGCGCGCGAGGTACGACACGAGCTGCGACGTCGAGAGCCCCGTCTGCGGCGTCAACGGCACCGTGCCGTTCTGCAGCACGTTCCCGCCGAGGATGTCGTTCGGGAAGCCCTGAACCTCCTGCGAGTTCCAGTTGCTGCGATCGTTCTGGTACGTGAAGCCCGCGATCGCGTCGAGGTGCTGGCTCGAGCTGACGTTGCCCGCGTAGCGGAGCCAGCTCTCGCTGAGGATGTTGTTGAACAGCGAGCCGCTCTGGAGTGCGTCGCCGCTCGCCGTCCGGCCCTCGTTCACCGTGCTCGGGAAGTACGCGCCGTAGTTGCGCGCCTCGTAGTTGGCCCCGATGTTCTCGTCGAACGAGAAACCCTTGCCGAGCGTCAGCGTGCCGCGGATGCCGCCGAGCCCGCGCGTGACCTGGTCGTTCTCGCTCACCTCGTCGGTGTAGCGGAGCGGGCTGGAGCCGAAGTTCGCGAGCGTCGTCGGGTCCTCGACGCGCGAGCCATACTTGGCGCTGTCGGCGTTCCAGATCGGCGTGTAGGTCACCGCGTCGCGGATGATGCCGATCGCGTTGTAGCCGTTGATCGTCGAGCTGCGCACCATGTCGTTGATGGAGCGCGTGAGCGTGAAGTTGCTCGACAGCCGGAACCGATCGGTGACGTTGCGGTCGAGGTTGAACCGCGCCCCGCCGCGGCGGAACGACGAGCCGTTCACCACGCCCTGCTGGTCGAGCAGGTTGCCGCTGACGGTGTAGCTGCCGCGGTCGTCGCCGCCCTGCGCACTGAGGTTGGCGTCCGTGATCGGCGCGTTGCGGTAGATCAGGCTCTGCCAGTCGGTTCCCGCGCCGAGCGCCTTCTGGATGCTGTCCGGCGTCATCGAGCCCGGGCGTCCCCCGTACGGGTACTGCGTGGCCGCGCCGT
>DASWUT010000469.1:0-1792 GCA_036401455.1 Gemmatirosa sp.
GAGTCGCCGCCCGTGACGAGCGCCTTGCGCCCGGCGAGGCGCCCGGACCCGCGGTAGCTCTTCTCTCCGTGGTCGGGAACCGGGGTCATCTTGCTCGCCAGACCGGGCCACGGTTGCGTTTGCACGGGAAACGGCGGCTGCGGGTAGAGCGTCGTCGGATTGCCCGGCGGCGACGCCGGCGCGGCAGACGCGGCGTCGGGCAGGTCGACGGGCGCGGCGTTGGCGGCCGGGGCGACGATCGCGGCGGCAACGCCGGCAGCGATCCCGCCGACGACCTGACGGCGCGACAGCGCCTGCGGGTCCGGGCGTTTCATCAGGTGACTCCTGAGCAAGAAAAAAGAGTGGGTGACGGCGCTGTGGCAGCGCCCGTGCCGCGCCGTCGCGTAACGACCGGGTTCCCTCGGGGTTCCCTCGTGCGCGCGACCCGGGACGTCGACGGCCGCTGGCACGCGCGGTGCGCCGGGGCCCGCGCTTCGGACCGGCGGCGCGACGACGCGCACGGTCCCGCGCTTCCCCGCATCCACCCGGAGCACCTGATGAAGGCAGTCGTATGGCACGGCGTCGGCGACATTCGCCTCGACGACGTGCGCGAGCCCAGGATCGAGCAGCCCACCGACGCGATCGTTCGAATCACCGCGAGCGCGATCTGTGGTACGGACCTCCACTTCGTGCGCGGCACGTTCTCCGGGATGGAGAAGGGCACGATCCTCGGCCACGAAGCCGTCGGCGTCGTCGAGGAGATCGGCAAGGGCGTGCGCAACCTCTCCGTGGGCGACCGTGTGGTGATCCCGTCCACCATCGGGTGCGGGTACTGCAGCTACTGCCGCGCAGGCTACTACGCCCAGTGCGACAACGCGAACCCGAACGGCAAGACGGCCGGCACCGCGTTCTTCGGCGGCCCAAAGCCGACCGGTCCGTTGCAGGGGCTACAGGCCGAGTACGCGCGCGTGCCGTTCGCGCACGTCAACCTCGTGAAGCTCCCGCGCAGCGTGACCGACGACCAGGCGATCATGCTCTCCGACATCTTCCCGACCGGCTATTTCGGCGCCGACATCGCGGAGATCGAGTCGGGCGACATCGTCGTCGTCTTTGGGTGCGGGCCGGTCGGACAGTTCGCGATCAAGAGCGCGCAGCTGTTAGGCGCGGGGCGCGTGCTCGCCGTCGACGCCAACCCCGGGCGCCTCGCGATGGCCCGCGCGCAGGGCGCGGAAATCATCAACTTCGACGAGGAAGACCCGCTCGAAGCGATCAAGGAGCTGACCGGAGGCTCGGGCCCCGACCGCGCGATCGACGCGGTCGGCGTGGATGCGGTGCACGCGCACCACGGCCCCGCCGCGCGCGCCGCCGCGAAGCAGGCAAAGGAGTTCGAGCGCGAGGTCGAGACCGTCGCCCCCGACGCGAAGCCGAAGACCGGGTTTGCCCCAGGCGACGCGCCGTCGCAGGCGCTGCGTTGGGCGGTCGAGTCGCTCGCCAAGGCGGGGACGCTCTCGATCATCGGCGTCTACCCCGAGCAGCACGAGTTCTTCCCGATCGGCCAGGCGATGAACAAGAACCTCACGCTGCAGATGGGGAACTGCAACCACCGCAAGTATCTCCCGCACCTCGTCGAGCTCGTCGAGAGCGGAGTCGTCGACCCGCGGCAGATCCTCACCCAGGTCGAGCCGATGACCGACGTGCTGAGCGCCTACGAGGCGTTCAACGAGCGGCGGCCAGGATGGATCAAGGTCGAGCTCAAGCCGGCAGCGTGACGCACGGCAGGATTTTCACTCACATCATTCCATAATACGGAGTC
>DASWUT010000470.1:0-5935 GCA_036401455.1 Gemmatirosa sp.
GAGCCGAACCTGCTCCGGCTGCTGCGCGGGATCCTACCGCCGCCGGTGCTCGAGGCGCAGCGCGCGATGCTTGCGGCCGCCGCGCGCGCGTCGGGAACGGCGAAATTCGTCAGCGCCAACGCCGCGAACCCGGACGACGTCGACGCGATGCTCCCGATCATGATCGCCGCGCACAGGGCCGGGCGCGCGGCGATCAAGGCGGTGCGCCCCGACCTTCCCGTCGGCGTGAGCCTGGCGATGGCGGACGACCAGGCGGTCGGGCCGAACAGCCTGCGCGACGCGAAGCGCGCCGAGATCTACGGTGCCTGGCTCGACGCGGCAAAGGGCGACGACTTCCTCGGCGTGCAGAACTACGAGCGTGTGCGCTGGGACGCCACGGGGCGGCTTCCCGCACCCGCCGGCGCAACGTTGAACTGGTCGGGCGCGGAGGTCTACGCGCCGTCGCTGGCCGGCGCGGTGCGGTACGCACATCAGGCGACGGGCGTGCCGATCCTCGTGACCGAGCACGGCGTCGGCACGGACGACGACGCGATCCGGGCCGCACTGATCCCGGCGGCGCTCGCCGAGCTCAAGCGGGCGATGGACGATGGCGTGCCAGTGCGGGGGTACGTGCACTGGTCGCTGCTCGACAATTACGAGTGGATCTTCGGCTACCGGCCGCACTTCGGGCTGTGCAGCGTCGACCGGACGACGTTCGCACGCACGCCGAAGCCGAGCGCCGCGGTGCTCGGCGCGATCGCGCGGCGCAACGCGGTGTGAGGCGAGCGCGCGCACGGAGCCGCGTGAGCCGGTTTCGGGGCTGTTTGCGCATATCCAAGCAGGGGACATCCTGCCCCCGCCCGTTCCGGCCCGCGCCGACATCCGCGCTCGGGACGCGACGAACTCCCTGCACGCCCGCCGGAGACCGCCGTATGAGTAGCACCATGCCCGCGCCCCTCGCCGCTCCCGAACGCGTCTTTCGCGCCCTCGCCGTTCGCACCGCCGTCGCCGACCACGACGCGTTCGTGCCAGCCGTCGTTCCCGCCGACAACGGGGACGAGGCGCGCTACGCCGACAAGTGCGCGACGTATACGAAGGGCGTCCTGCAGACCGGGATCGGCCTCGTCGACCTTGCCGCGTACGCGACCTTCCGCCGGGCGCTCGCCAGCGGCGATCCGGCCGATTTCGAAGGCATCACGCTCGGTGGCACGCGTACGCTCAACGGACCTCAGGGCGGCCTCGCGTTCGACCTCGAGTCGCTCGACGCGAGCCAATTCCTCGTGCCGCCGGCTCCCACCCTCGACAGCGAGACGTACGCGACCGAACTCGTCGAGCTGTACTGGGCCGCGCGGCTCCGCGACGTCGCGTTCACGGACTACGTCGGCAACCCGACGGCGAACGACGCGGCGACCGAACTCTCCACGCTGTCCGCGTACCAAGGCCCGCGCGACATGAGCAATCAGGTCACGCCGAACCTCCTGTTTCGCGGCGGGTTCGTCGGCGAAACGGTCGGTCCCTACCTGTCGCAGTTCCTCCTGCGCGACGCGCGCTTCGGCGCGCTGCCGATCGTGCAACGGTACGCGACCTTGAAGGCAGGTGTCGACTACATGACCGATTCGCTGACCTTCCAGCAGGTGCAGAACGGCATCTCGACGGGGCTCCCCCTGCAGTTCCAGCCGCCCGTGTACCTGCACGACGGGCGCGGACTCGGCGCCTACACGCACGACGACGTGCTCTATCAGGCGTACTTCACGGCGTACCTCGTGCTCAACGCGATCAACGGCGGCGCGTCCGTCCCGCTGAACCCTGGCAATCCGTACCACGCGTCGTTGACGCAGAACGGCTTCAACACGTTCGGCCAGCCCGACATCGCGGGTCTCGTCGCCTCGGTGGCCGCGCAGGCGCTGAAGGCCGTGTGGTACCAGAAGTGGTACGTCCACCTCCGGCATCGCCCCGAGTCCGGCGGCGCGATCGTCCACCTGCAGAAGACCGGGCTCGGGAGCACGATCGAGGGCCAGCTCAGCCCCATCGTGTTGAACTCGCACGCCGTCCAGGCGAGCCACATGACGACCGGCAGCTACTTCCTGCCGCAAGCATTCCCAGAGGGCTCGCCGACGCACCCGGCGTATCCGACCGGTCACGGCACGGTCGCTGGCGCCTGCATCACCGCGCTCAAGTTCTTCTACGACGGCAACTTCGTCATCCCCGCGCCCAAGAAGCCTAACGGCACCGGCACGGCGCTGGTCGACTACACCGACGCGGACGCGGGCGACATGACCGTGAACGGCGAGCTGAACAAGCTCGCCCACAACATCAGCTTCGGCCACGGCATCCACGCCGGCATCCACTGGCGAAGCGACACCGACACGTCCATCCGGCTCGGCGAGGCGGTCGCCCTCAGCGTGCTGCGGGACCGTGCGAGCACCTACAACGAGAAGTTCACCGTGCGGCTGCAGAAGCTGGACGGGACCACCGCGACGATCTCGAACGAGTAGCGCGTCGCGGCGCGCGGCCGGGCGCCTAACGCGCCCGTGCCGCGAGGTCGCGCGCGGTGCGCTGGTCGGTGATCAGCACGTGGACGATCCCGGCCCGGAGCGCGGCGTGGATCGCGTCGGCTTTCTCTGCCCCGCCCGCGACCGCGACCACGCGGCGCACCTTCCGCAGCTGCTCGGCCGTGATGCCGAGCAGGCGGTCGTCGAGCGAGGTCGGCACGAACGCGCCGGCGGCGTCGAAGAAGCGGAGCGCCACGTCGCCGACCGCGCCCGCGGCGCGCAGCTCGTCGAGGGTGCCGGGCGGAAACGACGTGCCGTCGTTGAGGACGGGGTTGGAGGCGAGCGAGCCGACGCCGACGAACAGGGTATCGATCGCGTCGAGGCGCCGAAGGGCGGGCTGCAGGTGTGGGTCGTCGCGCAGGGCGTCGCGCACGGCGGGGCTCGCGACCACGCCGGGCGCGGGGAGCAGGACCGGCGTGGCCCCGAGCAGGTGGGCGAGCCGGCGGACGACGGAGGCGGCATAGGCCGTCGCGTCCGCCGGGCCGATGCCGCCTAACGTCTGGACCACGGACACGCCCTCGGTCGGGATCGGGGTGAGGGCTTGCACCATCGCGTCGAGCGTGGTGCCCCACGCCAGGCCGATCGTCTCGCCCGGCTCGACGCTGCGCGCGAGGTAGGTGGCCGCCGCACCGCCGACCTGGCGGCGCAGCTCCGCCCCGCCGCGTCCGCCACCCCCTTCGGCGCCGACGACGAGCGCCTCCTCGAGCCCGAAGCGCGCCTCGAGCTTGCTCTCCAGCTCGGTGTGGAGACCGACGGGCGGGGCGACGGTGATCTGCACGATGCCGTGATCCTGCGCTTCCTGCAGCAGCCGCGAGACGCGCGGGCGCGAGAGGCGCAGGCGGTCGGCGATCTGCTGCTGCGTCTGGGCACGCAGGTAGTAGAGCGTGCTGACCTTGCTCAGGAGGTAGAGATCCGGGGCGGAGCGCGGTCGGGGCATGAGCAGGAGCGGGTGCGGCGGCCGTCGGCGTGTCGGCCGCACCGGCGCAAGATACGGACGAGCGCGCGCCGCTCGATGCGGGGAGGGCGGCGCTTGACAACGTCCCGTCACGATCCGTACCGTGTCGCCGTCGGCTCACGTCCGTGCAGTATCGAACATCTTCTCACGCGGCCGCGCTCCGTGCGGCCGCGACGGGTAATCGCATGCGCGACGGCCAGCTCGCTCCCCGGTGCGGCCGCGACGTCGCGGCGATCGTCGTCGCCCTCACCCTCGCCGCGGGCCCGGCCGCGGGCCAGCCTCTTCGCGTCGGCGACCTGCGCGCCGAGTACCAGCGCGACCCGATCGGCCTCGGCGAGCCGTCTCCGCGCCTGAGCTGGACGCTCGCCGCCGACCGGCGCGGCACGATGCAGCGTGCGTACGAGATCCGCGTCGCCGAACAGGTGGCCGACCTCGCGCGCCACCCACTCTGGGACTCGGGGAAGCTGCCATCCGACGCGTCGACGCTCCGGCCGTACGCGGGACCCGCGCTGCGGTCCCGCCACCGCTACTACTGGCAGGTCCGCGCATGGGACGCGCACGACGCGCCGTCCGCGTGGAGCACGCCGGCGTTCTGGGAGATGGGGCTGCTCGCCCCGGCCGACTGGTCGGCGCAGTGGATCACCCCCAACCGTCCCGAGGACACCACGCGGTCGAACCCGAGCCCGATGCTCCGCTCGACGTTCACGCTCCGCGGGCCGGTTGCGTCGGCCCGCGCGTACGTGACCGGGCTGGGGCTCTACGACATGGAGCTCAACGGCCGGCGAGTCGGCGACCGGCTGTTCACGCCGGGGTGGACGGACTACGCGAAGCGCGTGCAGTACCAGACGTACGACGTGACCGCGCTGCTCAGGGCCGGCGCGAACGCGGTCGGCGTGACGTTAGGCGATGGCTGGTACCGCGGGCGGCTCGGCTTCACCAAGCAGCGGAACACGTACGGCACCCGGCTCGCCCTCCTCGCGCAGATCGTCGTCCGCTACGCCGACGGTCGCGAACAGGTCATCGCCACCGGCCCCGGGTGGAAGGCGTCGACGGGTCCGATCCGCTTCTCGGACATCTACGACGGCGAGCGCTACGACGCGCGGCTTGAGCAGACCGGGTGGAGCCAGGCGGGCTACGACGACGCGTCGTGGGGCGGCGTGCAGGTGATCGACCACCCCAAGCAGCTGCTCATCGCCCAGGTCGGACCGCCGGTGCGCCGGATCGAGGAGCGCCGACCGGTGCGGGTGTTCCGCACGCCGGCGGGCGAGACCGTGTTCGACATGGGCCAGAACATGGTCGGCTGGGTGCGCCTCCGGGCGCGCGGGCCGCGCGGCACGGTCGTCCGCCTGCGCCACGCCGAGGTGCTGGATCAGGCGGGGAACGTGTACACCGCCAACCTTCGCACGGCGAAGGCGACGACGGAGTTCGTGCTCAAGGGAGTGGGCGACGAGGTGTACGAGCCGCACTTCACCTTCCAGGGCTTTCGCTACGTCGCCGTCGAGGGCTTCCCCGGCGCGCCGGATGGTAGCCTGCCGCCGGCCGACGCGCTCGTCGGGATCGTGATCCACTCGGACATGCCGCGTACCGGAACCTTCGCGACGTCCGACTCGATGCTCAATCGGCTGCAGCAAAACATCACGTGGGGACAGCGCGGCAACTTCCTCGACGTGCCGACCGACACGCCGGCGCGCGACGAGCGCCTGGGGTGGACGGGCGACGCCGAGGCGTTTGCGCCGACGGCGGCGTTCAACTACCAGGTCGCACCGTTCTTCACGAAGTGGCTCGGCGACGTCACGGCCGACCAGAAGCCGAACGGCTCGGTGCCGGACGTGATCCCCGACGTGCTCACCCGCACCCAGACCGTCGGCGGGGGCTCGTCGGGGTGGGGCGACGCGGCCACGATCGTTCCGTGGACGATGTACCTCGCCTACGGCGACGCGCGCCTCCTCGAGCAGCAGTATCCGAGCATGCGGCGCTGGGTGGACTACGAGCGCGAGGCGGCCGGCCCGAGCCTGATCTGGGCCACGGGGCACCACTACGGCGACTGGCTCGACTTCGCGTCGACGCAGCCCGGTGGCAACCCCGGGCGCGCGGCCACCCCCACGGACCTCGTCGCCACCGCCTTCCTGGCCCACTCGGCCGACCTCGTCTCCCACGCGGCAGCGGTGTTGGGCAGGGCCGATGAGGCGCGCCGCTACCGGGACCTGTTCGAGCGCGTGCGCATGGCGTTCCAGGGGCGGTACGTCGACGGCACCGGACGCCTCGCCTCCAACACGCAGACGGCCTACGCGCTCGCGCTCGAGTTCGACCTCCTGCCGGACAGCCTGCGGCAGGCGGCGGGCGACCAACTCGCCGCGAACGTCCGGAAGTTCGGCCACCTCACGACCGGTTTCCTCGGCACCCCGCACCTGACCGACGCGCTCGTCCACACCGGCCACGTCCCCGAGGC